>JBDSMV010000237.1:0-7834 GCA_039915715.1 Rubrivivax sp.
CGATGTGCCGCCCACCTTGTAGCCGCTGTGGCGTTCGGCCACATCGGGTTTGCAAGGCTCGACGCTCTTGGCATCGATCTGCCGCGCCAGGTTCTTGGTGCTGACCTGGCAATCACCGTGCATCAGCACGATCAGCGGCGCCGCGCGCTCGTCCTGCATCACAAGCGTTTTGATGACCGAGTGCTCGGGCACGCCGAGCTGGGCCGCCGATTCGGCGCTGCCCCCGTGGTCCACATAGTCGTACGGGTGTTCGGTGAACGCGACGCCCGCACTGCGCAGCAGCTGCGTCGCGGGAGTCTCGCTGACATGACGCTCCTTGCGTGTCATCTTTGGGGGTCACAAGACCAGTGGCCTCAGTCGCCTTCGACCCACTCGATCTGCGCCCCCAGGTCGCGGATGTTCTCGGCGAAACGCGGGTGGGCGCGCCGGATCGGCGTGGCATTGCGGATCGTCGACTTGCCTTCGATGCTGGCCGCCAGCATCAAGAGCGCGATCGCCACGCGGATGATGTAGGGACTCTCGACTTCGGCCGGGCTGAGCGTCTTGCCGCCGAAGGTGACGATGCGGTGCGGGTCGGCCATGAACGCCATCGCACCGAACTTCGACAGCTCGCTGGTCCAGCCCATCGCGCCTTCGTAGACCTTGTTCCAGAACATCGCGCTGCCCTCGGCACGCACCCCGAGCGCGACGAAGATCGGCAGCAGGTCCACCGGCAGATAAGGCCATGGCGCGGCCTCGATCTTCTGCAGGATGTTCTGCGTGAACGGCTGCTTCACCCGCAGGGGACCGTCGACCACGGTGTGGCTCCAGCCCCCTTCGTGCACCACCTGCACCCCGAACTTGGCGAAGGTGCGGTCGATCAGCGGAAACTGTTCGGGCGCCGAGTTCTTGACCTGGATGCTGCCACCGGTGATGGCGCCCAGCGCCATGAAGGTCACGGCCTCGTGGAAGTCCTCGGCGAAAGTGAAACTGCCGCCGCCCAGCCGCGCCACGCCATGCACCGTCAGGCGGCTGGTGCCGATGCCTTCGATCTGCGCCCCCAGCATCGTCATGAAGGTGCAGAACTCCTGCACATGCGGCTCACTGGCGGCATTCATCAGCGTGCTGGTGCCATGGGCCAGCGCAGCGCAAAGCACGAAGTTCTCCGTGGTGGTGACCGACGCGTAATCGAGCCAATGGTGGTTGGCTTTCAACCCCCCATCGGCATGGATGATCAACGCTTCGCGGCTGCGCTCGACCCTGCAGCCGAAGCGCTCCATCACCTCCACATGCGGGTCGATCTCTCTCACCCCCAGCGTGCAGCCCTGCACGTCGTTCTCGATCCGCGCCACGCCGAAGCGCGCCAGCAGTGGCGGCACCAGCATGATCGACGAGCGCATCTCTTCGGGCAGGTGGTGGGTCTTGGGGTCGAAGCGGGTGTCTTGGTGATGCACCTGCAGCACGCGCTGCCCGTAGTCGACCTGCACATGGCTGCCAAGCATCGTGAAGATGTCGACCAGCTTGCGCACGTCGGTGATCTCGGGAATGCCGACCAGCGTCACTGGCTCCTGCGTCAGCAATGTGGCGCACAGGATTGGCAGCACCGCGTTCTTGTTGGCCGAAGGCACGATGCGGCCCGACAGGGGCGCACCGCCGTGCACGATCAGGTTGGCCATGGTCTGCTGAGGCTCCAGAGAACGAAAGCTCGATTGTCGCCGGAGGCTTGCGCGCCGATGGTGCTGGCGGCTGCCGAGGCGGTGCTCCGGGGCTCTGAGTGGCAAGGACCACCCTATGCTCGCCACCGTGCCGACCGCCCTTGCCCTGCCTCGCGCCCGTCCTGCTGCGATCGGGGTGGCGCTGCTGGTGCACCTGTTGCTGTTCTGGGGCCTGCTTCAGGCTGTCGATTTGCGGTCGGTTCGGCGGGCGCTTGCGGACTCGGACACGGGCCAGGCCGTGGTCGTGCGCTTGTTGTGGCCGCCAGAGCGAGCGAAGTTCGGGCCGATCACACCGTTACCGCCCGGTCCTGCCGCAACCGCGACGAGCCAGCGGGCGCGCACCGATCCCCCGACCCCTCAGCCGTCCCCGCAGGCAATCAACGCGCCACCGGAAACGAGCGCGCCATCCGCGCCGCAACCCTCGGCAATCGATCGACCGGCAGTTGCGCCGTCAGGTGCTTGGATGGCCTCATCGGCCAGCGCGTCGCAATCGCCGGAGCCGCTCGACCTGCGGCTGCCCAGCGGGCCGTCGACGGCGTGGAAGAGCCGCTCGCCAGCGCTCGGTGATCCGCGCGCCGACACCGCGCGCAGCACCTTTGAGTCGCGCTTGTCGGCGGCCCTTGGTGGTGAAGGCATCTGGGTCGAAGAGCGGGATGGCCCCGACCGCGTGCGCTTCCGGCGTGGCGACACCTGCGTCGACATGGAACGCAGCCGCAACGACGGCATCGACCCTTACAACCGCAGCGCCGGGTCCAGGCCCTGGGTGGCGGGCCGGCCGCAGAAGTGCTGACGCCGCACCGATTTCGGCTTCAGTCCGGCGGTTGCAGGCGAGTGTCGATCGACAACCGCTGCTGCGACCGCAACCGGTAAGCCCCGCGTGCCAGCAACGGGTTGAAGACCAGGTTCCAGCTGGGCTTGGACTCCGCGCTCGGAAACACCACGAAGGCATGCCGCGGCAACCAGTCGGCACCCCAGATCTGCCAGGGTCTCGGCCAGCAGCCAGGCGCGGCTGGCCAGATCGGCAGCCATCGGCTTCTTCGGCAAGCTGCGTCGACGCCGCAGGGTGCGGGTACTGATGCCCAGCAGAGCGCAAACATCGGCTTCGGACAACACCTGCATGTGGTCGGTCAGCTGAAACAGGGCCGCGAATGGCAGACCGGCAACGATGGCTGCATGCGCTTCGGCGCGCGTGGCTGGCACGCCCCGCAACAAGCGCGCCCCGCCCAGCCAACCGACGGTCGTTGCCGACACTTCGAATGCGGAGCCCTGACCGTTTTCAGCGGCGCTGGGCCCGCTCTTCTTCCTGCAGCCGCAGCACCCGACGCTGCACCTTGCCGGTGGTGGTCATCGGCAGGCTGTCGATGAATTCGATTTCCTTCGGGTACTCGTAGGGCGCCAGCCGACCGCGCACATGCTGCTGCAGGGCCTGCACCAGTGCGTCGTCACCGGCATGGCCGGGCGCCAGCACCACATAAGCCTTGACCACGGCGCCGCGCTCGGGGTCGGGCTTCGGCACTACCGCCGCATTGGCCACCGCCGGGTGCTGCACCAGGCAGTTTTCAATCTCGCTGGGCCCGATGCGGTAGCCGGCCGACTTGAAGACATCGTCGCTGCGACCCTGGTACCAGAGATAGCCATCGGCATCCATGACTGCGGTGTCGCCGGTGCGGCACCAGCCACTTCGGCCGGGACCTGTGAACTTGGCATCGGTGGCGTCGTCACGGTCCCAGTAGCCCAGGAAGAACACCGGGTCGGGGCTGCCGTGCACGTCCAGGCGGTGCAGGGCCACATCGCCCGGCGTGCCGCGCGGGCACTCGTCACCCGCGTCGTCGATCACCGCCACGCGGTGACCGGGGTAGCCGCGTCCCATGCTGCCGGGGCGCTGCGGCCAGCCGTCGTGCCAGCGGCCGTCGGTGCCGCGCCAGCGGCCGCAGTTGCCGACGATATAGTTGATCTCGGTCTGGCCGAACATCTCGTTGATTCGCACACCAAGCGCGGCTTCGGCCCAATGGAAGACGGTGTCGCCGACCGCTTCGCCCGCGCTCATGATCGCCTGCAGCTTCAGCGCATAGCGCTCGCGCGGGGCCGGCACCGCTTTCATCATTGCCTTCAATGCGGTCGGAAACAGAAAGGTATGGGTGACGCGGTTGCGCTGCATCAGCCCGAAGGCGGCATCGGGGGTGAAGCGGCCCTGGTATGCCACGATGGTGCGGCCAAAGTACAGCACCGGCAGCAGCGCATCCATCAGTCCTCCGGTCCAGGCCCAGTCGGCCGGACTCCAGAACACGCTGCGGTCGTTGCCGCGGACTTCCGGGTCGAAGTTCTGACTGCAGACGAAGCCCGGCAGGTTGCCGATCAGCGCGCGCTGTGGCAGCAGTGCGCCTTTCGGCGGCCCGGTGGTGCCGCTGGTGTAGATCAGGATCGCCGGGTCTTCGGGGCCGGTGTCGGCTGCTGAAAACGGGGTGACCGGCGCTGCGGCCAACGCATCGGTCCAGTCCTGGTCGCCCTGCCCCGCCGCGTCGCCCACCGCCAGCACCGCCCGCAATCCCGGGCAGTCGAGGCGCGCGGCGCAGAGGTTGGCGATGCTGCTTTCATCGGCGATGGCCACCACGGCACGGCTGTCCTGCAGCCGGTAGGCCAGCGCATCGGGCCCGAACAGCATCGACAGCGGCACCGACACCGCGCCGAGTTGCTGCACCGCGATCTGGGCGACAGCGGTTTCGATGCGCTGCGGCATCACGACCGCGACCCGGTCGCCCTGCACTACGCCGAGACCCGTCAGCACATGGCTCAGGCGGTCGGCCCGGGCCTGCAGTTCGGCATACGTCAGCGTGCCGCTGCGCCCGTCTTCGTGTTCCCAGGCTATGGCCACCCGATCGCCGGTGAGTCGGTCGCGGGCCCAGCGTCTGCAGCAGGCTTCGGCGATGTTGAAACGGGTGGGTACCTGCCAGCGAAAGCTGCCGTGCAGCCGGTCGTAGACGTTCGTGGAAGATGGTTTGTCGGCAGTCATCGGATTTCGTATGTGATGGGTCGGCGCATGCGGGCGGCAGGCGCAACATCCCGTTCGGAACGCGCCGAGGCGCCGTGACGGCGCAGCTTAGGCGCTGCGCGCCGCCATCGCAGCCCGGGCCTTACCCGATGTGGCCGGTCAAGTTCGGCCTGCGGGTGCCGAAGATCAGGGCCATGCGGGTGCTGCCCGCCGTCCTATTCGGTCCTCCCTCGAACCCCATGTCACTCGCTGCCCTGTCATCGGTCATCACCCACATCCGGCTCGGCCAGCCGTTGCCCTTCGGCGTGTGTGACGCCGAAGGCATGCTGCTGCTGGCTCGCGGCCAGCACATCGACTCCCAGGCCCAGCTCGACGCCTTGCTCGCACGCGGCGCCCTGGCCGACCTGCACGGCATCGATACTGCGGCAGCCCTCACCTCGGCGTCATCTGTCTTCGACGCGGCCGGCCTTGCGGCCCGCATCGAGCAGATCGTCATGGCCGACCGCAGCGCACTGCCGCGGTTGTGGTCGAGCTGCCTGCATCAGGTGTCGCAGACCCTGCTGCAGATGCCGGCGCGGGGTTTCGCGCAGGCCCTGGACGACGCTGCCGCCCCGGTTGCGGCCCTGGTGGCACGCGACCCGGACCTCGCGATCTTCCAGGTGCTGCATGAAGGCGGAGACCCCGACGTGGCCCACGGCGCGCGCCGCTCATTGCAGACCGCCATCACGGCGCACCTGGTGGCGCAGCGGCTCGGATGGGAGCCGACGGATTGCGAGCGCGCCTTCAAGGTCGCGTTGACGATGAACGTGTCGATGCTGGCGCTGCAAGGCCAGCTCGCGCGGCAGACCACCGCGCCGACGGCCGAGCAGCGCCAGGCGCTGCAAACACACCCCGTGCGCAGCCTGCAGATGCTGGAAGCAGCCGGGGTGGCCGACCGCGACTGGTTGACCGCTGTGCTGCGGCACCACGAGCAGGAAGACGGCAGCGGCTACCCGGCCGGCTGCAGCGATGTCGGCGACATTGCATCGCTGGCGCGCCGTGCCGACCAGTACACCGCCAAACTGGCGTCGCGGTCAGGCCGCTCGGCGATGGCCGCCGACATCGCCGGACGACAGATGTTCATGCAGGACCCCGGCCACCCCATGACGGCGGCGTTGGTGCGCGAATTCGGCATCTACCCACCGGGCTGCTTCGTGCAACTGGCGTCGGGCCAGAGCGCGTTGGTGGTGCAGCGCGGCGCGTCGTTGACCACGCCCGTGGTGATGTGCCTGACCGACGAGCGCGGCCGGGCGCTGCCGGTGCCACGCCGCGTTACCGCCGGCGAAGGCGCGCTGGCCGTGGCCGCGGTGATCGGTCAAGGCAGTGTCAACGCGCGCTTGTCAATGGACCGGCTGGCCGCCCTGGTCACGAACTGAGCGGCTGACTGCGGGTCTCGCCGCCCGCACACGGGCTGGCGAAACGCTGCAGCGCGTCGCCAGCGATCCTGCAGATGCGCCATTCGGGCATTACGGTGGCGCCCATGCGTTCGTAGAAATCGATCGCGTTTCGGTTCCAGTCCAGCACGCTCCATTCGAAACGGCCGCAGCCACGCTGCAACGCCAATGCACCCAGATGGTTCAGCAACGCCTTGCCCAGGCCCAGACCCCGGTGCGCCGGTTGCACGTACAGGTCTTCCAGGTACAGCCCGGGCCGGCCAAGGAAGGTCGAGAAATTGTGGAAGTACAAGGCGAAGCCCACCGTCTTGCCACCGACCTCGGACAGCACCACCTCTGCCGCAGGGCGCGTGCCGAACAGCTGCGGCAGCATCGATTCCGGGGTCGCCACCACCTGACGTTCGAGCTTCTCGAAGATCGCGAGCTCGCGGATCAGGTCGACGATCGCGGGCACGTCGGATGGCTCGGCAGCGCGCAACTTGAAGGGTGCGGTTTTCATGGGAAGTTTTTTGTCTTGAGGGATCGACGCGGTCGCCGATTGTCCGCCCGAGGGGAATGCAGGAAAGCCGCGCCGGGTCGTGCGCCGCCTACAGTTCAGACATGACATCGACCTATGTTGCCGCCCACCCCGCGCAGTCCGGCTTCATGCCGATCCGTGGCCTGTCGTACCACGTGCTGTCCTGGGGCGATCCCGAGGCAACCCGCGCAGACGCACCACCGCTGGTGCTGCTTCACGGCTGGATGGATGTGGCGGCGTCCTTCCAGTTCATGGTCGATGCGCTGGTTCAGACCGATGGCCCTGCCCGCCGCGTCATCGCCCCCGACTGGCGCGGCTTCGGACTCACCGATGCGCGCGGTGCCGACACCTTCTGGCTGCCCGACTACCTCGGTGACCTGGACGCCCTGCTCCACGCGCTGGTGCCGCAGGGGCCGGTCGACCTGCTGGGTCACAGCATGGGCGGCAACGTGGCGATGATCTATGCCAGTGCCAGGCCCGAGCGCGTCCGCCGCCTCGTCAACCTGGAAGGTTTCGGCCTGCCCGCCACCGACCCGTCGCAGGCTCCGGCCCGTCTCGTCAAATGGCTGGACGAGTTGAAGACGCCGATGGCGCTGCGCAGCTACGACAGCCTGGACGCTGTCGCCGCGCGGCTCTCGAAGAACAACCCGCTGCTGAGCGCCGACAAAGCGGCCTGGCTGGCGCCGCACTGGTCCGCGAGGCGCGACGACGGCCGCTTTCATATCCTCGGAGAGCCGGCACACAAACGCGCCAACCCGGTGCTGTACCGGCGCGACGAGGTGCTCGAATCCTGGAAGCGCATCACGGCGCCCATGCTGTGGGCCGAAGGCGACCAGACCGACATCGCCAAGTGGTGGGGCGACCGTTACCCGCGCAGCGACTTCGAAACGCGACTGGCTTGTGTACCCGATGTCGAACGGGTGCGCCTTTCGCCCTGCGGCCACATGTTGCACCACGACCAGCCGCAGGCGCTGGCTGCGCACTTGCAACGCTTTCTGCGCTGAAGCCCGCCCGGTTGGTGCGAACAACGCCCCTGGCCATGCTTCTGGCGCATGACAAAATCCGCCTTTACCCGCGCAACCCTCACCCCCCATGGACACCGAACAAATCAACGCCGTCGGCACCCTGCTCGCCGATCTGAGCGACCGCACCTTGCAGCTCCGGGGGTATCTTTGACTACGACCGCAAAGCACTGCGGCTG
>JBDSMV010000249.1:0-2866 GCA_039915715.1 Rubrivivax sp.
TTCTGCCGTGCGCAGCAGCGTCGTAGCAGCGCGTTCAGCGGTGCAGGCTGCGAAGGAGCAGCTCACGTCGAACGAGGTGCTGACGCAGGGCACCAATGTCGAAGAGCACCCGAACGTCAAACGCGCAGCGGCCCGCGTGCGCGAAGCGCAACTGGCACTGAACCGGGTCGAGCTGCGTTCGCCGGTCGACGGCTACATCGCGCGCCGCAACGTGCAGCTGGGCCAGCGCGTGGCCGCCGGCACGCCGCTGATGTCGGTGATCGGCCTGAGCAATGTCTGGATCGAAGCCAACTTCAAGGAAAGCCAGTTGCAGAACCTGCGCATCGGCCAACCGGTAGACGCGGTGGCCGACGTGTACGGCAAGAAGGTCGTCTACCACGGCACGATCGAGGGCATGGGCGCCGGCACCGGCGCGGCCTTTGCGCTGCTACCGGCGCAAAACGCCACCGGCAACTGGATCAAGGTGGTGCAGCGCGTGCCGGTGCGGGTCAGCATCGATCCGCAGGAATTGAAGACGCACCCGTTGCGGGTGGGCCTGTCGATGGAGGTCGAAGTCAACGTCAAGAACACCGAAGGCCGGATGCTGGCGGAAGCCGATGCCCAAGTCGATGCGCGGGCCCCGGCCGCCACCGCGCCGGCCCCGGTCGCTGCCACGGTGCCAGACCGCGCCGCCAGCGCGCGTGCCGCGACTGATGCCCGCGTGCGCCGCATCATCCATGCCAACGGTGGCAACCGAGCTGCGCCAGCGGCCGCGGCAGCGCCGCGGCTCGCCAGAGGGCAGAAGCTGCCAGCGCCTGACCGCGACCCGGTTTCGTTGGCGTCGACAGTGAACTGATCCCGACCCACCCATGTCGACCACGACCGCTCCTGCCGCCGGCTTGCAGGCACCGAAGTCCGCGCCGCCGCCAACGGCAGCTGCCGCAAGCCCGCCGGCCTTCGCGCCGCTGCAAGGCACGCAACTGGTGTTGGGCACGATCGCGGTGTCGCTGGCCACTTTCATGAACGTGCTGGACACGTCCATTGCCAACGTCTCGATCCCGGCCATTGCCGGCGACATGGGCGTTAGCCCCACGCAGGGCACTTGGGTCATCACTTCGTTTGCAGTCGCCAACGCGATCTCGGTGCCTTTGACCGGCTGGCTGACGCAACGCTTCGGTCAGGTGCGGCTGTTCACGATGAGCGTGCTGCTGTTCGTGGTGGCTTCTTGGCTGTGCGGCCTGGCGCCCAACATCGGCATGCTGATCTTCTTTCGCGTGCTGCAGGGTGCGGTGGCCGGGCCGATGATTCCGCTGTCGCAGACCCTGCTGTTGGCCAGTTACCCGAAGGCCAAGGCCGGCATGGCGATGGCGATGTGGGGCATGACAGTGCTGGTGGCGCCGGTGGCCGGGCCGCTCTTGGGCGGCTACATCACCGACAACATTTCCTGGCCGTGGATCTTCTACATCAACATCCCGGTGGGTTTGTTCGCAGCGGCCCTGACCTGGTCGATCTATCACAAGCGCGACCCGGGGCCGCGGCGGGTGCCGCTGGATGTGGTGGGCCTGGGGCTCTTGATCCTGTTCGTCGGTGCCATGCAGGTCATGATCGACAAGGGCAAGGAGCTCGACTGGTTCAGCTCGAGCCAGATCGTGATTCTGACGGTGGTGGCGGTGGTGGCGTTCCTGTTCTTCCTGGCCTGGGAGTTGACCGACAAGCACCCGGTGGTCGACCTGCGCCTGTTTGCGGGGCGCAACTTCACCACCGGCACCTTGTCGTTGTCGATCGCTTACGGCCTGTTCTTCGGCAACGTGGTGCTGTTGCCGCTGTGGCTGCAGCAGTGGATGGGCTACACGGCCACGTGGGCCGGCCTGGCCACCGCGCCGGTGGGCCTGCTGGCGATCTTGCTGTCGCCGTGGGTCGGCAAGAACGTCGGCGGCATCGACCCACGCAAGCTTGCCACCGTGGCCTTCGTCGGTTTCGGCGGGGTGTTGTGGATGCGCTCGCACTTCAGCACCCAGGCCGACTTCTGGACGATTCTGATTCCGACCGTGCTGCAAGGCGCTGCGATGGCGTTCTTCTTCATCCCGCTGCAGGCGATCGTGTTCTCGGGATTGCCGCCGGAACGCATGCCGTCGGCCGCCGGGCTCTCGAACTTTGTGCGCATCACGGCCGGTGCGGTCGGCACCTCGCTCTTCACCACGCTGTGGTCCGACCGCGCCGCATTGCACCATGCGCAACTGGCCGAAGCCATCAACAGCGGCAACAGCACGGCGGTGCAAACGCTGGCACAGATGAAAGCCAGCGGCCTGACCGAACAGCAGGCGCTGGCCACCATCAACCGCATGATCGACCAGCAGGCCTACACGCTGGCTGTGACCGATGTGTTCTACCTGTCGGCGGTGCTGTTCTTCGTGCTGGTGGTGGTGATCTGGTTCGCCAAGCCCGAAGTCCGCGGCGCCGACGCCGGTGGCGGGGGAGCCCATTGAATGCGTGACAACGACATGGCGGTGATCGCCGCTTCGCCCGCAGCTTCGCTGCTGTTGGCGGTGATGGTGGTGGTGAGCCTGATTGCACTCTTCAAGCTGCCACAGTGGATCGAGCGTGGTGTGTTTCGACCCTATTGGGTTGCGCGAAGGAATGAATGGGGCACGCTCGTCAGCAGCGCGTTCCTGCATGCCGACCTGACCCACCTGTTCTTCAACGGCTTCACCTTCTGGGCTTTCGGCTTCGGGCTGGAGCGCGCCATCGGCACGCCCAAGTTCGTGGCGCTGTTCGTGTTCGGCCTGCTGGTCAGCGACGCCGTGACCTGGCTGCGCCACCACACCGAACCGGGCTACCGCACGCTGGGGGCTTCGGGTGCCATTGGCGCGGTGCTGTTCGCGTCGAT
>JBDSMV010000252.1:0-3468 GCA_039915715.1 Rubrivivax sp.
CCTGAGCCCGGTGCCACAGGCGGGCGTCGGCAGCGAGGTCACGTTGTGGGGCAGGTGGGAGAGGCTCGACCAGCGGACCAAGGGCGGCCCCCTGAATGCGGTGTTGCCGATCGACGAAGTGGCGCACGCCGCAGGTACGATCGGTTATGAACTGATGTGCGGGTTGGCACACCGTGTGCCAGTCAGCGTGGTTCAGTAAATCGTCGCAGTCATCGTAAAAATCGGAGCAGATTCATGGGCATCATTTCAACCATCATCATCGGCTTGATCGTGGGCGCGCTGGCGCGTTTTCTGCTGCCGGGCAAGCAAAGCATGGGCTGGGTCCTGACGATCGTGTTGGGCATTGCCGGCGCGATGCTGGCTGGATTTGCCGGGCGCGCGCTGGGTTGGTATCAGGTGGGCGAACCGGCGGGCTGGATCGCCTCGGTGATCGGCGCCATCCTGTTACTGGTGATTGTCGGCATGGTCAAAAGCAAGTCTTGAGCTGTTCCTGAGGCGCTGGTGAAGTCGCGCCGCGCGGTCGCCGTCAGCCGCGCCGAGGTCGACTTCACCGCAGTGCGCTCGCAGGGCGCTGGTGGTCAGAACGTCAACAAGGTTTCGAGCGCGGCGCATTTGCGCTTCGATGTCGGCGCGTCTTCATTGCCTGACGATGTGAAGGCTGCCTTGCTGGCGCTGCCAGACCAGCGCATCAGCAGCGACGGCGTGGTCGTCATCAAGTCGCAGACCCACCGCAGCCTGCCGCGCAACCAGGCCGACGCGCTGACGCGCTTGCAGTCACTCGTGGACGCGGTCTGCAACCCCGATCCCGATCGGGTGCCGACCCGGCCGACACGGGGGTCGAAGCGGCGCCGGCTGGAAGGCAAGGCGCGGCGCGGGGTGGTCAAGGCCGGGCGGCAGCGGGTCGACGGGTAGCGCTGAAGTCGGCAATCGTGGGTCCTGCAGTCAGCGGGGACCTGCTGCGCGTGGCAGCGGCATTCGCTCAGGCGCTCGGCCATGCGCGTCTGCCATCCCGGACCGGGCGCCTTCCACCGAGCCATCCCTTCGGGCGGCAGGCGCAGGCTGATCATCTGCCTGGGGCTGGCGGACCGGGGTCAGCCGGCTTATCTGCGCAACGTCCTCGAAGTCCAGTCCGCGATAGATCAATGTCCAACGGCGTTTGGTGGGATCGTCGTCGCGCAAGCTATCAGGAGCGGCTGCTAGCAGCCGCCGAGCTGCACTGCCCGACACGTCGCGCCGTTCGCGCCGCACCTCGCGCTGCTGTCTCTCCGTTCGTCTCTTGCCGCTGGTGAGCGAGTTCCGGTCTGTGCAGACTTCGCTTCAACCCCAACCCGGAGCACCCGATGAACAGCACCCGTTCGCTCAGCATCCTTTCCGTCATGACAGCAGCCGTGCTCGCACAGCCACTGCTGGCGCATGCCGCCAACCCCGGCTGCGCCACGGTCGAAGTGCAGAACGTGCGACCGCAGCAGGGACGCTTGATGGTCGCCGCCTTCACCAGTGCCGAAACCTTCGCCAAGACATCGGTCTCTTCGCTGGCGCTTCCAGCCGGTGACGCGACGATGCGGTTCGAGCTGTGTGGCTTGTCGGGTGACACCGTCGCGCTCACACTTTTTCAGGACCTGAACAGCGACGGCAAGCTCGGCACCAACCTGGTTGGCATTCCCAACGAACCCTGGGGCGCTTCGGGCCGCCCGGGCATGATGGGTCCGAAATGGGACGCGACAAAGGTGACGCTCGACGGTCAGCCGATCGTCGTGCAGATGTCGAAATAGCAGGAGCAGCCGAATGAACCGCCGCCACCTCCTGCAAGCACTGGCCGCCGCCGGTCTGCTGCCCGCGACCTTCGGCGCAGTCCACGCCAAGGCCGCTCATGCCATCGACTTCGACATCGCACGCGTCGGCCAGCCGCTGCTGGCGCCGATGGCCGGTGTCACCGATGTCAGCGGCTACCGCCACACCGAGCATCTCGCCATGAACGGCCGCTGGCCGACCGAGCTGCGCGGACGCTTCCATCGCAACGGCCCTGCACTGTTCGAACGCGGCACCGGGCCGGGCCGTGAACGCTACCGCCACTGGTTCGACGGGGACGGAATGGTGCAGCAGTACACGCTGGCCGAAGGCCGCATCAGCCACCGGGGGCGGCTGGTGCAAACCAGCAAGCTCACTGACGAACGCGAAGCCGGCCGCTTCCTCTATCCCGCATTCGGCACCGAGATCGAAGGCGGCCCGCCGATCACCGGTGCCGACAGCATCAACCCCGCCAACACCAATGCGCTGGAACACGCCGGCCGCGTGCTGGCGTTGTGGGAAGGCGGCTCGGCCTATGCCATCGACCCGGCCGATCTGGCCACCCGTGGGCCGGTGACGTGGCGCGACGATCTGGCCGGGCTGCCTTTCACCGCCCACCCGAAGGTCGACGCCGCCGGGCACTTGTGGAACATCGGCACCTCGGGGCCGCACCTGATGGCCTGGCACATCGGGCCAGACGGGCGCCTGGTCGATTTCCAGCTCGGCACTTCACCCTACCCGGGCGGGATGGTGCACGACCTGGCGGTCACCGAACGCTATTTCGTGGTGCCGCTGCCGCCGGTCAAGCTCGACTTCACGCACCCGGTGGGCGAAGGCGGGCGCCGCTTTGCGCTCGAAACCGGCGAGCCGCTGCGCATTCTGGTGATGGAGAAGGCCGACATCACCAAGCGCCGCGTCTTCGAGCTGCCACCAGCGCTGGTGTTCCATGTCGGCAATGCGCACGAGGAAGCCGACGGCAGCGTGGTGTTGAGCGTCGTCTCTTCACCCGACGCCACTTTCCTGGACCGCGGTGCAACCCAGATCATGTCGGGTCAGCCGATCGAAAGCGGCAAGCCGAGGCTGGCGCTGGCACGCATGAACCTGCGCAGCGGCCGGGTCGCGCTGGAGACGATGAACCACGACATCGAGTTCCCACGCATTCACCCGCAACGCATCGGCCAGTCGGGTGGGGGCCGCGCGCGCTGGCTCTTGAGCGGCGCCGCTTGGAAGCCGTATGCCAGCCGCCAGCACGCATTGATGCACGGGGTGCAGTTGACTGACCTGCAGACGGGTCGGGTGCGCCGCTACGACTACGGCGACCAAGCCATCGTGGAAGAACACATCGTGCTGCCGAAGCCAGGCAAAGGTGGTGAGCTCGACACCTGGCTGCTGGGCACCACCTTCGACGCGAAGCGCCAGACCACGGTGCTGAATCTGTTGGACGCAGCACACATCGACGATGGCCCGATCGCGCAGGCCTTCCTGCCGTACACCCTGCCGCTCGGCTTCCACGGCAACTTCACGGCAACCTAGATTTGCGTGCCACGAACGCCCGGCTCTGCCCATAGACTGCCGCGGCATGACCTGGCACGCGCAGCTGTCGATGCACCACCGCCGGGACGGCAACCGCACCACCGTTCACCATGAGCACAGCGGACCCCTGCGCATCCTGAAGAGCCT
>JBDSMV010000291.1:0-4694 GCA_039915715.1 Rubrivivax sp.
CCCGACCAAGCGGTTCAGACGGCCCATCACGGCTTCGGCGTGGTCGCGGCTGCGCGCCAGCGGTGCGCTGCGAGTCATCAGCCGGGTCTCTTCGCCGACCCGGTTGACGGCCGGGTTCGATTCACCGCCCGCGTGTCGACCCCGGCGTTCGACGAACTGGCCCGGCGTGTCACCCTGACGTGAGCCGTGCCAGCCTCCGGGACCCTGCTGCGAATCGTGGCCATCGTCAACGCCGCGGCCCGCGTAGCCCACCGCCCCGCTGCTGCCCCCGCCCCCACTTCCACCACCCGCAAAGCCGCTGGCAAAACCCCCGGTCTGGCTGTCGCGGCCCAGCATGTCGGCTCCGGTGCCGGCACGCCAGCCCAGCGGCGCGTTCGGGTGCGTGCGCGAGCGGCGGATGAACGGCCGCAGATCGACTTCAGCCAGCACCCCGTGCTCGACCAGCCAGCGGTTGGTTTCGTGATAGGACTCTTCGACGATCAACGCGAACTCGTCGTGCAGCACCGGCTGCAGCTCGCGCCAGCCTTCCAGCGACAACCCGGCGCTGAGCCACGACTCGAAGACGATGCGGGCCAGCACATGGGCCCGCAACATGTCGTGCGGGTCGAGCTCGTTGCGGCCTTCCAGATGGGCGATGCGCGAGCGCAGGTCCGAGAATTCCCACGACGCTCGGTCCTGGATCGCCAGAGCCAGGCGCGACGTCACGATCTCGAGCTCGATGGTGTCGTCGGGCACCAATGTCAGCGCGTCGCGGCCACCACCAGCCGGCGGCAGATCGGCTGCGCGTGATGCGGTGCCCCCTTGCTGCAGCAGCGTTCGCAAGCCGACCACGATGGCGCGGTGCCAGGCTTGCGCGCCGGCCATCAATCTTTGCACCAGGTCGCGGCGGCGCTGGGCGACGGCATGTTCCGAAGGCTTTTCGAGCAGTTCGCGCGAGCCGTCGATGGCGGTCTGCACCAGCGGCACCAGCCCCTTGACCAACTCTTCGGTGTAGACCCTGCGCGCCTGGCCGGCTAGGGAATCGGAGGACGCGCTGGCAACCATCTCAGCCGGGCGGTTGCGCCGAAGTCAAGGAGCGAACCACTCTACACCACGGCCCCGGCGTTGGGGTCATTGGGATCGATCTCCTTCGAACCCGTCTTGACCAGGTCTTCGCGCTTGACACCCAGCCACATCGCAATGCCGGCGGCCACGAAGATCGACGAGTAGATGCCGAACAGAATGCCGATCGTCAGCGCCACCGCGAAGTAATGCAGTGTGGGCCCGCCGAAGAACAGCATCGACAGCACCATCATCTGGGTGCTGCCGTGGGTGATGATGGTGCGGCTGGTGGTGCTGGTGATCGCGTGGTCGATGACCTGCGGCGTATTCAGTTTCCTGAACTTGCGGAAGGTCTCGCGGATGCGGTCGAAGATCACCACCGACTCGTTCACCGAATAGCCCAGCACAGCCAGAATCGCCGCCAGCACCGCCAGTGAGAACTCCCACTGAAAGAACGCGAAGAAGCCCAGGATGATGATCACGTCGTGCAGGTTGGCGATGATGCCGGCGACCGCGAACTTCCATTCGAAGCGGAAAGCCAGGTAGGTCATGATCCCGAGGATCGTCACCAACAACGCGATCGATCCGTCCCGCGCCAGCTCTGCGCCCACCGACGGACCGACGACCTCGGTGCGTTGCAGGACCAGCGGTTCGCTGCCCGCTGCGGCCGTGCACGAGGGTCGGCTCACGGCCTCGCCTTGCGGGGTGGTGTAGTTCCTGATGCCGACAGCGCCACTCTCGGCCTTGCACAGTGCGTCGAACACCCGCGCCGAAAGATCTTTCTGGGTTTCGGTGCCGCGCTGTGGCAAGCGAATCAACAGGTCTCGCGAAGTGCCGAAATTCTGCACCTGCACATCCCCGAGACCCAGTTTCTCGACCGACACGCGGGTGCGTTCGATGTCGGCGGCTTCGGCGTACTGCACCTCCATCAAGGTGCCGCCGGTGAACTCGATCGACAGGTGAAGGCCGCGGGTGGTGATGAAGAACACCGCGGCAGCGAAGGTGATGAACGAGACCACGTTCAGCACCAGCGCATGGCGCATGAACGGGATGTCGCGGTGGATGCGGAAGAATTCCATGGCGGGTCTGGTGTCTCGGGTCGCGGGTCTTTGGTATTGCCAAGCGCTGACGTTGAAGCGCGCGCTCAGGCCTGGATCGAAGGCGCGCGGTCCGCATCGGCGGCATCGGGCCGCCACACCTGCCCGATCGACACCGCCTTCAGCCGCTTCTGGCGCCCATACCAGAGGTTCACGAGCCCGCGCGAGAAGAACACCGCCGAGAACATGCTCGTCAGGATGCCGAGGCAATGCACCACCGCGAAGCCGCGCACCGGGCCCGAGCCGAAGGTCAACAACGCCACGCCGGCGATCAATGTCGTGATGTTGCTGTCGAGGATCGTGCCCCAGGCACGTTCGTAGCCGGCCTGGATCGCCACCTGCGGCGGCGCGCCGCCGCGCAGTTCTTCGCGCACCCGTTCGTTGATCAGCACATTGGCATCGATCGCCATGCCGAGCGTCAGCGCAATCGCAGCCATGCCGGGCAAGGTCAGCGTGGCCTGCAGCATCGACAGCAGCGCCACCAGCAGGAGCAGGTTGAAAGCCAGCGCCAGCGTGCTGAAGACACCGAACAGCAGGTAGTAGGCGCACATGAAGATGGCAATCGCAATGAAGCCATAGATCACGCTGTCGAAGCCCTTGGCGATGTTTTCGGCACCCAGGCTCGGGCCGATCGTGCGCTCTTCGATCGTCTCCATCGGCGCCGCCAGCGAACCGGCGCGCAGCAGCAGGGCTTGGTCGGCGGCCTGCTGCGGGGTCATGCGCCCGGTGATCTGCACCCGTCCGCCGCCGATTTCGCTGCGGATCACAGGGTCCGTGACAACCTCGCCCTTGCCCTTCTCGAACAGCAGGATCGCCATGCGCTTGCCGATGTTCTCGCGCGTGATGTCGCGGAAGATGCGCGACCCCTTGGCGTCGAGCGTCAAGCTGACGGAGGGCTCATGGGTCTGCGGGTCGAAGCCGGGCTGGGCATCGGTCAGGTTCTCGCCGGTCAGGATCACCTGGCGCAGCAGGATCAGCGGCTGGCCGTCGCTTTTCAGGAATCGCTCGCTGCCGAAGGGCACCGAAGCACCGCCGCGTTCGGCTTCGCGCGCTTCGTTGGTCTCGTTGACCATGCGGATCTCGAGCGTGGCGGTGCGGCCGATGATGTCCTTGGCCTTGGCGGTGTCCTGCACCCCCGGCAGTTGCACCACCACGCGGTCGTTGCCCTGGCGCTGGATCGTCGGTTCCGCCACCCCCAGCTCATTGACGCGGTTCTGCAGCGTGGTGATGTTCTGCTTGACCGCGTCGTCTTGCACGCGGGTGGCCGCTGCCGGCTTGAGCGTGCCGCGCAGACGCTGGTCTTCGCCGGCTGCGCCAGGCGCGGTGGCCACCCAGTCCAGGTCGGGAAACTGGTCCGACAGCAGGTTCTGCGCCTGCGCCAGCACCGCCGGGTCGCGCAGGCGCAGCTCCACGGTTTCGCCATCGCGGTTGATGCCGCCATGGCGGATGTTCTTCTCGCGCAGCAGCGTGCGCACATCGCCGGTCAGGGCTTCGGCGCGCTTGGTGAGCGCCGCCTTCATGTCGACCTGCATCAGGAAGTGCACGCCACCGCGCAGATCCAGCCCCAGGTACATCGGCAGTGCGTGCAGCTTGCCCAGCCAGGCCGGCGAGCGCGACAGCAGGTTCAGCGCCACGATGTAGCCGGAGTTCGCCGGATCGGGGTTGAGCGCCTTGCTCAGCGCGTCCTTGGCCTTGAGCTGGTTGTCGGTGGTGTCGAAACGGGCCTTGACCGAGTTGCCATCGAACTGCACGAAGTCCGGCTTCAACCCGGCAGCCTGCAGCACGCCGCGCACGCGTTCGGCCATCGACGCGTCGAGCTTGATGGTGGCCTTGCCGCTGGCGACCTGAACCGCGGGTGCCTCGCCGTACAGGTTGGGCAAGGTATAGAGCAGACCCACCACCAGGGCGATGCCCAGCAGCAGGTATTTCCACAGGGGGTAGCGATTCATCCGCTTTTCCTTCGCCGAGAGAGCGCGGCGGCGCGATTGACCGGGTCTGGCGGGGCGGGCCCCGAAGGGCGCCGAACTTGCGGCCCGCGCCGGTTACTTGTAGGTGCCCCGGGGCAGCACTTGCACCACGGCTCCACGCTGCACCTGCAGCTCGACCCCATTGGCAACCTCGACGCCGAGCATCGCGTCACCCAGCTTCGACACCCGACCCAGCACACCGCCGGAGATCACGACCTCGTCGCCTTTGGCCAGCGCTGCAATCATGGCCTTGTGCTCTTTCTGCTTCTTCATCTGCGGCCGGATCATGATGAAGTACAGCACCACGAACATCAGCACCAGCGGCAGCAAGCTGAACAACGACGACTCGCCCCCGGTGGTTGCGGGCGCGGTCTGGGCAAAGGCTTCGGAGATGAACACGGTGGGCAATCCTTCTATCGACTTTCAGGCAAGGGTTTGCAGGGGTCTCGCGGCGCTGCGGCGCCTGGCGCTGCAGGGGTTGCGCAGAAGCTTGGCTGCCAAGCCTCGCAGGTCGCCGGATTTGCGGCGAACCGCGGATTCTAAGGCTGCGTTGATAGGGCGCTGGGGGTGGGGCGCTACACAGTCGCGG
>JBDSMV010000308.1:0-3594 GCA_039915715.1 Rubrivivax sp.
CCTGCACACCGGGGCCGGAAAACCTGCACCGCATGCTGATGGCGGCCGAGGCTTTCCCGATGAACCTGGGCTTCATGGGCAAGGGCAACGCCAGCCGCCCCGAAGCATTGGTGCAGCAGGTCGAAGCCGGGGCCATCGCGCTCAAGCTGCACGAAGACTGGGGCACCACGCCGGCGGCCATCGACTGCTGCCTGTCGGTGGCCGAGGACCACGACGTGCAGGTGGCGATCCACACCGACACCTTGAACGAGTCGGGCTTCGTCGAGGACACGATCGCGGCCTTCAAGGGCCGCACAATCCACACTTTTCACACCGAAGGCGCTGGCGGCGGCCATGCGCCCGACATCCTGAGGGTGGTGGGCGAGGCCAACGTGCTGCCGTCATCGACCAATCCGACGCGGCCTTACACGGTCAACACCATCGACGAGCACCTGGACATGCTGATGGTGTGCCACCACCTGGACGCGTCGATCGCCGAGGACCTGGCATTCGCCGAAAGCCGCATCCGGCGCGAAACCATCGCCGCCGAAGATGTGCTGCACGACCTGGGCGCGATCAGCATGATGAGCAGCGACAGCCAGGCGATGGGCCGGGTCGGCGAAGTCGTCATCCGCACCTGGCAGACGGCGCACAAGATGAAGGTGCAGCGCGGTGCGCTAGAAGGCGACGGCCCGCGCAACGACAACGCGCGGGTCAAACGCTACATCGCCAAATACACGATCAACCCGGCCATCACCCACGGCATCGCGCACGAAGTCGGCAGCATCACGGTCGGCAAGTGGGCCGACCTGGTGCTGTGGCGGCCGGCATTCTTCGGTGTCAAGCCGAGCCTGATCATCAAGGGCGGCTTCATCGCCGCGGCGGCGATGGGCGACCCCAACGCCAGCATCCCGACCCCGCAACCGGTGCACTACCGGCCGATGTTCGGCAGCTTCGGTGGGGCGCTGGCGCAGGGCTCGCTCAGCTTCGTCAGCGCGGCGGCGCTGCGCAACGGACAGGCGGCGGGGTACGGTCTGCACAAGACGCTGGCGGCGGTGCAAGGCTGCCGCAATTTGAAGAAAACCGACATGGTGTTGAACGATGCACTACCGGTGATGGAGATCGACCCGCAGACCTACAGCGTGCATGCCGACGGGCAACTGTTGACCTGCGAGCCGGCCACGGTGCTGCCGATGGCGCAGCGCTACTTCCTCTTCTGAGCGCCGGCCGCATGCTGAAGGTGCAACGGCTGATCCCCCAGGGCCGCGGACTGGCGAGCGTGCTGGTGCGTCGCGCCCCGACGATCGAGCTCGACTGGGACCTGCGTTCGCGCAGCCGCTTCGACGCCACCGATGGCGCTGGCCGCAGGCTCGGCGTGTTCCTGCCGCGCGGCAGCGTGGTGCGCGGCGACGATGTGCTGGTGGCCGAAGACGGGTCGTTGATCGGCGTGCGGGCTGCTGCACAGCCGGTGCTGGTCGTGGCGCCCTGCGCCGTGCACGGCCGGCCTTTCGACCTGCTGCGCGCGGCCTACCACCTGGGCAACCGACATGTGCCGATCGAGTTGCAGCCCGATCATCTGAAGATCGAGCCCGACCCGGTGCTTGCCGACCTGCTGCGCGCGATGCACCTGATCGTGCGCGAGGAGCGGAGCGCGTTCGAACCCGAATCCGGTGCTTATGGCGGCCACGGCCATTCGCGCCCGCATGGGCACGCACAAGCACACGCACACGCACACGCACACCCGAACGACGGCCATGCCCACTGATGCCGCGACCATCGCGCCCGCCCGGGCAGCGGGATCGACCTTGCTGCAGCTGATCTGGTTGGCGTCGCCCGCGTTGCCGGTCGGTGCCTTTAGCTATTCGGAAGGGCTCGAGGCGGCGATCGACAGCGGTCGGGTGGTCGACGAGAAAGGTGCGCGAACCTGGCTGCTCGACCAGCTGACCTTGTCACAAGCGCGCTGCGACCTGGCGGTTGCCGGTGCCGCCATCGCCGCCTGGCGCGGCCCCGATCTGCCGCGCATCGTCCAACTCAACGACTGGCTGCGCTGCACCCGCGAAAGTGCCGAGTTCCGCCTGCAAACCGAACAAGCCGGTCGTTCGATGGCCGACTGGTTGCGCCAGCGCCACCCCGACGACCCGCGAGCCGGTGCATTGCGCGCGCTGGCACCCGCGCCGACCTGGCCCCTGGCTTTTGCCTTGGCTGCCGTGCACAGCGGAGCCGAGCCCGAAGACGCGCTGCTGGCGATGGCCTTCGGTTGGGCCGAGAACATGGTGCAGGCGGCAGTCAAGGCCGTGCCCCTGGGCCAGAGCGCCGGCCAGCGATTGCTGGGCGCACTGGCCGATGCGATTCCCGACGCGGTGGCCGACGCGCTGCGGCGCGATACCGAGAGCGCGCGTCAGTCGTTCACCCCGATGCTGGCGATCGTGTCGGCACAGCACGAAACCCAGTACTCGAGGTTGTTTCGCTCATGACGATGTCCGCTTCACCTCCGGGCCGCAGCAAGCCGCTGCCGCCATTGCGCGTGGGCGTCGGGGGCCCGGTCGGCTCGGGCAAGACCACGTTGGTCGAGATGCTCTGCAAGGCGATGCGCGACCGCTGGGATCTGGTTGTCGTCACCAACGACATCTACACCAAGGAAGACCAGCGCCTGTTGACCGAAGCCGGAGCGCTCGCACCCGAGCGCATCGTCGGCGTCGAAACCGGCGGTTGCCCGCACACCGCGATCCGCGAAGACGCATCGATCAATCTGGAAGCGATCGACCGCATGCTGGAGAAGTTTCCCGACGCCGACATCGTCTTCATCGAGTCGGGCGGCGACAACCTGGCGGCGACCTTCAGCCCTGAACTCAGCGACCTGACGCTCTACGTCATCGACGTGGCCGCCGGCGAGAAGATTCCACGCAAGGGCGGCCCCGGCATCACCAAGAGTGACTTGCTGGTGATCAACAAGACCGACCTGGCGCCGCATGTGGGTGCCGACCTGGCAGTGATGGACCGGGACACCCGGCGCATGCGCCCCGACCATGCCGGCCGGCGGCCGTATGTGATGACGAACCTGAAGACGCGCGAGGGCCTGGACACCGTGGTGCGGTTCATCGAAACGCGGGGGCTGCTGTCGGATGTGCCCGCCGGTCCGTCGTCATCGGGTTGAACCGGTTCGGCCGGTCACACCCTACCCCCGCGGGTGGTGCGCCGCATGGAGCTGACGCAAGCGCTCACGCGCCACGTGGGTGTAGATGGTGGTGGTGCCGATATCGGCATGCCCCAGCAGCATCTGCACCGCCCGCAAATCGGCACCGTGGTTCAGCAGATGCGTGGCAAACGCATGCCGCAGGGTGTGCGGTGACAGCGGCACCGTGATGCCGGCGCTGCGCGCATGGGTCTTGACCGTGCGCCAGAACATCTGCCGCGTCATGCCGTCGCCCAGCCGGGTCACGAACAGCGCGTGGCTGCTGCGGCCCGACAAGATCGCCGGCCGCGAGTCGAGCAGGTAGCGCTGCAGCCAGTGGTGCGCTTCGGCGCCGAACGGCAGCAACCGTTCGCGCGCGCCTTTGCCCAGTACGCGCAAGGCGCCCTCGTCAAGCATCAGGTGCACCGACTGCAACTGCACCA
>JBDSMV010000396.1:0-4774 GCA_039915715.1 Rubrivivax sp.
ACAACATCAACGGTGACGCCAACTCGCGCAGCGACACGCCGAATCGGCTCCAGACCCAGCCCGACAGCGAAGCAACCCGACTGGCGGCATCGTAGAAGTTGTCGCCGTCGAATTGCACCGAATCGAAGGGCAGCATGGCAGTGGCGGCATGGGTCCACAAGGCATGCAGCGCTTGCGACAGCAGCGGCTGGCCCAGCAGCCTTTCCAGCAGCACACCGCCCAGAATCAGGGCCAACCCCACCACCGGCACGCCCCAACGGCCAATCCAGGCTTCGGCGAGCAGGGCCAGCAAGATCAGCGGCAGCAACCACAGCGTGGCCAGCGGCAGGCCCACCAGCAGGCGGGCGAGCGTCGCCATGCTTGCCAATCCGATCTCGACCCAGGGCAGAGACAACCACGCACCGAACCCTTCCAGCCTTGTGGTCAACACGGCGGACACCACGGTGCCGCCGAGCATGCCCAGTACCAGGGCTGCGGCCGGCACCAGCAGCAGGTGCACCAGCAGCGGTGCCGTCAGGCTGGCCGCGTGGCTGGTGGGCAGCGAAAGCCAGAATTCGATCGACCGGTCTCCCTGGTCGCGGCGCGAAGTGCCTGTGGCAATGAAAAGCGACGTGATCCAGACGATCAGGAAGTTGACGACGGTGACGCCCAAGATGGCGACCAACGTCACGACCATCGGCAGTGCCGAATTCGAGATCGGCGCGTCGTCGACCTTGTTGAATTGGATGGTGCCGAAAGTCGATGCCAGCAGCAGCAGGCCGAAGGGGATGCCCATCAGCAGCAGCCAGCCGTTGCGGTGCTGCAGCCATTCGCGGCGCATCAGGGGAATGATCTGGTTCATCGAATGAATCCTTGTGGTCCGCGGCGGTGGTTTCTAGAACTGCGTGCGGTCGATTTCGGGCTTGCGCGTCAACGCCACGAAAAGATCGACCAGACTCGGCCGCATGCGCTGGCCGAGCGCCTGCACATCGGCGGCTGGCTCGCCGTCGAACAGCGCTGCATGGCCGCCCGGGCCGGCGCCGGTGCGGTAGCGCAGCAGCGGGTGGGCCGCGGCCATGCGGTCGGCCACCGCGCTGTGGTGGCTGAACGCGACGAAGCGCCGTTCGATGTCCTCCAGGCTGATCGCCAACACCAGCTTGCCTTCGTTGAGCATCAGCACATCGGACAGCAGGCTCTCGATCTCTTCGACCTGGTGGGTGCTGATCAGCACGCTGCGCTCGCCGTCGCACCATTCGTCGATCAGCATCTCGTAGAAGGCCTTGCGCGACAGCACATCCAGGCCCAGCGTGGGTTCGTCCAGGATCATCAGCCGCGCGTCGATCGCCGCCACCAGCGCCAGATGAGTCTGCGCGACCATGCCCTTGGACAGGCTCTTGACCTTGTCGTTGAGGCCCACGCTGGTGCGGCGCAGCAGCGCCCGTGCGCGCTCGCTTGAAAACTGCGGGTGCAGGCCGGTCATCAGCTGGACCAGTTCACCCACCCGCGCCCACCGCGGCAGCGTCGCCACATCGGGGATGTAGGAGGCCGACTGCAGCAGCGCGACGCGCTGGCGCCGCGGCTCCAGGCCCAGCACCTGCAATGAGCCCTCGGCGGCCAGCAAGCCCACCATCGCCCGCATCAGCGTGGTCTTGCCGGCGCCGTTGTGGCCCAGAAGGCCCACCACGCGCCCTTGCGGGATCGTGAAGCTGACACCGTCGACCGCGCGCTTGGCGCCGTAGCGCACGCTCAGGTTCTGCGCTTGCACCAGCGGCTGGCCCGGCAGTGCGGTGATGCCGGTGGCAGTGATTGGCTCTTGGATCGTGTTCATTGCTCGTTCTTCCAGTCCAGATCGTCGGAGTCGATGCCCAGCCGCTGCAGACGTCGACGCAGTTGCGGCCATTCGTCTTGCAGGAAGCGACGCCGTTCGGTGCTGCGCAGCCGCGACCGGGCACCGCTGTGAACGAAGAAGCCGATGCCACGCCGGTTTTCCAGCAGGCCGTCGTCGCCGAGCGATTGCAGCGCGCGGTTGACGGTCAGCGGGTTCAGAAGGTAGCGCCCGGCGAGTGAGCGCACCGACGGCATCGCCATGCCTTCCGGCGGGTCGCCATCCAGCAGACCGGCCGATAAGCGGTCGGCCAGTTGCTGGTACAGCGGGCGGGACTGGTCCCAGGTGGGCATGGTGGGCACGGGGTGTGTTGGTGTGTTGGTCAGGTAACACACCATAGCGCCCGAAGTCCCCGCGCAGTCGCCGGTCCGACAGGCTGCGGCCTGGGCCGACAGACTGCACAAGGGCAGAACATCGACGGTCCAGACGAACGAAAGCCCGGCAAGTGCCGGGCCTTCTGAGAACGGAAAACCGAAGGGAACGCGGGTCAGGTGCGGGTCGTGCGGCGGCGAACGGCCGCACCGACGAAAGCCAGACCCAGCGCCATCAGACCGTAAGTCGCCGTTTCCGGCACGGCGCTGGTCACGGTCGTGAGGTAGCTGCCCGTGCCGGTGTTGCTGAAGGCGGTGCTGATCACGCTGTAGAACTGATTGGGTTGAAGCGTGAAGGTGAAGCCCGAGCCGGAAGCGATGTTGGTGAAGTCGTCGTTCAGGGCCAACAGGTTCGTGAGCGGGGCTGCGGGGTTGAAAAGTCCCGAATACAGCGCCAGAAAGGTGTCGAATGAGCCGGCCGGTGTGGCCATCATCCGGAAGTCGTAGCTGCCGGGCGTTGCGAACCCGATCACCAGCTGGTTGTAGTGGACCGCAGTGCCCACGCTGGAGAGCGAGGTCAACGTGAGGGGGCGGTTGAAGGTCGGGTCGGTGAGCGCGATCGTCCCGGATGCGCTGTACATGTCGGCATGGGCCGAAGCGCCAACCATCAGCGTGATTGCGGCTATCGCGAGGGGATTCAGTTTCAAGGTAGACCTCCGTTGCTGTCGGAACTTGCGGGCGGAATGCCGGCGGAACCACTCAAACTCGAGGGTAGCGCCCCTCGGCGCCGCTGTCAGCATCCAGAGCCCCCCGGAACATGGGGGAGCAGCGCGAAAACACTACATCGAAGCCTCGAGCATCGACTGGTAGTCGGCCCGCGTGGCCAGCCTGGGGTTGGTGCGGTGGCAGTGGTCGGCCATCGCACCGTCGATGATGGCTTCGAACTGCTCGGGTTGCACGCCCATTTCGCGCAGACCCGAAGGCAGGCCCAGGCGACCGTTCATGTCCACCAGTGCCTGCGCCACCTCGCTGCCGTGGTCGTCGCAACCGGGCAGCCCCAGCGCCTGCGCGATGCGCTGCAGGCGCCGTTCCTGACGGATCGAGTCGGCGCCGGCGTTGAATCGCACGACGGCGGGTAGGAACATGGCGTTGAGCGTGCCGTGATGCAATCGAGAATCGACGCCGCCGAGGCTGTGACTCAGAGAATGCACGCAGCCGAGCCCCTTCTGGAACGCCATCGCCCCCTGCATGCTGGCGCTCATCATGTTCCAGCGCGCGTTGCGGTCGCTGCCGTCGCGCATCGCGCGCTCGATGTGGGCCCAGCCGCGCGCCAGGCCGTCGATGGCAATGCCATCGGCGGGCGGGTTCACTGCCGGAGCCATGAAGGTTTCCAGGCAGTGGGCGATCGCGTCCATGCCGGTGGCCGCAGTCAGCCCCGGCGGCAGGCCGAAGGTCAGCTCGGGGTCCAGCAAGGCGGCTTTCGGCATCAGGTGCCAGCTGTGGAAACCCAGCTTGCGGCCGTCGTCCAGGATCAGGATCGCCCCCCGCGCCACCTCGCTGCCGGTGCCGGCCGTGGTGGGCACGGCGATCAGCGGCAGCACCGCGTCGGTGATCTTGTCGGAGCCACCCTCGATGGTGGCGTAGGTCTTCAGCGGACCTTCATGCGTGGCCGCGATCGCGACCCCCTTCGCCAGGTCGATGCTGGAGCCACCGCCCACGGCAATCAGGCCGTCGCAGCGCTCGTCGCGCAGCAGTGCGGTGGCTTCGCGCACCGCGGCCTCAGTGGGGTTGGACGGTGTGTGGTCGTAGATGGCGTGGGGCACGCCATGCAGCACATCGATGGCCTTCTGCAGCACCCCGGCATCACGAACGCCGGCGTCGGTGACGATCATCGGGCGCTTGATGCCCACGCGCCGGCATTCTTCGGGCAGCAGCCGAACAGCGCCGTGGTCGAGTTCGATCTGCGTCAGGTAAAGGATTCTGGCCATCGAGGTGTGGGGTTCCGAGTCGTGTTCTGTGTTGCAGGGAAGACCGTCCGCGAACGGGACCGCCATCGATCGCGACAGTATGCTCCGCGCCACTTTGCCGACCGACCCTTCGAGCCCAGCTTCCGCCCCGCCGCTGACCCCCCGCATGGCCAGCCTGCTGGCCCGCATCCAGCGCGCCAACCGGTCGCCACTGCACACCCTGGCGCCCGCTGCGGCCCGCGCCGCCTATCACCTGGCCGCCGAGGTGTTGGACTTGCCGCGCGTGCCATTGCCGAGGGTCGAGGATCTGCGGCTGCCGGCAGCCGACGGAACCCCGTTGCGGGCACGTCTGTACGCCGGCGGTTTCGATCCGCGGCCCACGCTGTTGTACCTGCACGGCGGCGGCTTCATGATCGGCGGGCTCGACACCCACGACAGCCTGTGCCGCCAATTGGCTTTGCGCAGTGGCTGGGCAGTGGTGTCACTGGACTACCGGCTGGCGCCCGAGCACCGCTTTCCGACCGCGTTCGACGACGCCTGGTCGGCGCTGCAGACACTGGCCGCCGAGCCGCAACGCCACGGCGGCGTGCCGGGGATGCTGGCGATCGCCGGCGACAGCGCCGGCGGCACGC
>JBDSMV010000017.1:0-18206 GCA_039915715.1 Rubrivivax sp.
ACACCGCCAGCAACACCATCGTCGCGACGATCGGCGTCGGCCAGCGGCCCTGGAACATGGCGCTAACGCCTGACGGCAAGAAGCTGTATGTGGCCTGCGGCCGATCGGGCGCGGTGTCGGTGATCGATACCGAGCGCAACCTCAAGATCACCGACATCAAGGTCGGCAAACTGCCCTGGGGCGTGGCGATTCGCTGAAGCGGCGCCTCGATGCGGCTGCAAGACAGAGCGTGTTCGACGTGAACCGACCCACCATCCCGATCGCTGTCGAAAGGGCCTCCCGACCCGAAGCTCCAAGTCTCGCCGGCCAGCCGGCGATCTGTGTCGCCAACCCATTGCGCGCCTATCGCAGCGGCACGCGAAAACATAAAGTGATGGCCTTCATGGCCATACCCCTGACCAATGACTAAATCCAGAATCTCGCGACGTGGCTCGCCCCCATCCGCGTCGAAGCATCTGCGCCTCGAACTCGCCTCGCTCGCCTGCCTCAGCGCGCTGGCCCCCGGGGCAAGCGCACAAGCCCAAGCCCAAGCCCAAGCCCAGGCCACGGCGCCCCCAGCCACCGAAACCATCGTCATCACGGCGAGCGGTGCTGAGCAACGCGCCTTCGACACGCCCTACGCCATCGGCGTGGTCGACGCCGCTGAACTGCGCGCGGCCGGGCCGATGGTCAACCTGTCCGAGGCGCTGTCGCACGTGCCGGGCATAGTGGCCAGCAATCGCAACAACTACGCGCAGGACCTGCAGATCAACTCGCGCGGCTTCGGCGCACGCGCCAGCTTCGGCGTGCGCGGCCTGAGGCTGTATGCCGACGGCATCCCCGCCAGCGGTCCGGACGGGCAGGGCCAGGTCTCGAACTTCGACCTCGCCGGCGCGTCGCGCATCGAGGTGCTGCGCGGGCCGTTCTCGGCGCTGTACGGCAACAGTTCGGGCGGGGTGATCTCGCTCGTCAGCACAGCGCCGAGCACGCGGTCGGTGACGCTCGGGCTGGACCGCGGCAGCAGCGGGCTGCAGCAGTGGCGGCTGGGCCTGGAATCCCCGCTGGGCGGCGGTTTCAGTCTGCGCGCACAGGTCTCCAGGTTCGAGATCGACGGCTTTCGCCCGCAGAGTGCCGCCGAACGCACGCTTGGAAATGTGCGGCTGGGCTGGGATGGCGAAAGGGACCGCGTTGTCGTCGTGCTCAACTCGATCAACCAGCCTTCGCTCGACCCGCTGGGGCTGACCCGCCAACAGTTCGAGGCCGATCCCGACCAGACCACCGGCGTCGCGCTGCCGCAGTCCATGCCGGGCGAGCGCTTCCGCTACAACACGCGCAAGAACGTCTGGCAAGACCAGGCCGGCGCCAGCTGGAACCACCGGTTCGACGACACCGGCGCGCTCAAGGAAGGCCAGTTCGCCTTCTACAGCGGCAAGCGATCGGTGACGCAGTGGCAGTCCATTCCGGACACCGCGCAGGCGCCGCAGACCCAGCCCGGCGGCGTGATCGACTTCGACCGCGCCTACACCGGCGCCGATGCCCGTCTGGTCTGGCGCTGGGCGCTCGCCGATGGACGCCGCGCTCAGCTGGTGGCTGGCGCCAGCGCTGACCGCAGCCGCGAAGACCGGCGCGGCTTTCGCAACTACACCGGCGACGGCAACGCGCGTGTGCTCGGCGTCACTGGCGAACTGCGCCGCAACGAGCTCAACCGCACCACAGGCCGCGATGTCTACGCGCAGGGCGAGTTCGATCCGGCGCGCGACTGGACGGCCACGCTCGGCGTGCGCCGCGGGAGCGTCAGCTTCCGCGCGCAAGACCGCTACATCGTCGGCGCCAACGGCGACGACTCCGGCGCACTCGACTTCCGCTACACGAACCCGGTTGCGGCGCTGCAGTGGCGCGCGAGTCCCGAGCTGAATCTCTACGTGAGCACGGGGCGCGGCTTCGAGTCGCCGACGCTCAACGAACTCGCCTACCGCCCCGATGGGCAGGCCGGCTTCAACGCCGACCTGGCCGCGCAGACGAGCCGGCAGGTCGAAGTCGGCGCCAAGTGGCGACCCGCGGCGCTGGGTCTGAGCCTGGATGCCGCCGTGTTCGACGCGCGCACCGATGACGAGATCGGTGTGGCGCAGAGCAGCGGCGGACGCACCAGCTACCGCAATGTCGGCCGCACCCAGCGCCGCGGCGCCGAGCTCGACCTGCGCTGGCGCATCGCCACGACCTGGCGCGCGCAGACCGCAGTGACCTGGCTCGACGCGACCTATCGCGGCGGGCTGCTGGTGCCCGAGGGCAACCGCATCGCCGGCACGCTGAAGGCCTTTGCCTACGCCGAGATCGCCTGGCAGGCCCTGCCGTCCGTCGAACTGGCGGTCGAAGGACGTGCACAGGGCAAGCTGCCCGTGAACGACGCCAACAGCGACTTCGCCGCCGGCTTCGGCCTGCTCGCGCTGCGCGCACAGTGGGGCGCCGACATCGGGCCCGGGCGTCTCGACCTGCTCGGGCGCGTCGACAACGTGGCCGGCCGGCGCGTGGCCGGCAGCGTCATCGTCAACGAAGGCAACCAGCGCTTCTTCGAGCCTGCGCCCGGCCGCAACGTGCTTGTCAGCGCGCGCTGGACACAGTCGTTCTAAACCCGCCGCAGACCGTTCCGAGCCGGGTCGCGCAGGAGCGCCGATCAACCCGAAGCGTCTCGGAAGACGGCGCACCGTACGCAGAAACGACAAACGCCGGACTGGCCGGCGTTTGTTTACTGACGTTGGTTGCGGGGGCCCGATCCGACCGTTTGTTGACAGGCGTGCGACGGATCAGGCTGACTTCCTGAAAGGGCCGGTCGCGACGGAGGGCGCTGTCTAGGCTCCACCTGCCAGCGCGGCGCGGAAGTAGGCATTGCCGCCCATCTGCCCGCCCTTCAACGCGATTTGGAGCAGCGGTGAAACATCAGGTATCTGCGGTAAAGAACAGAGCACCAGCACTCAGCTGGGCGCGCACACAGCATGAGGTCGTCGTCTTTCAGCGGTCGCGGTGCGAAGTCGTGGCTGAATGCGGCGAGTCGCTCACTGATGCCTTGGCCTATCAGATTTCACCTAGTCATGGCGCCGGTCTCCTCCCGGTCGTTCTATGTCGATCGACGGTCGCAGCATATGCGCGGCATTGGCTTTGAGACCCTGGGCCGGCTCGATGTCAGTCCACATACCGGGATTGGTCGAACGCCTGGTTGATGGACCGAGCGCCATGCAAAGCCGACATCGTTGGCACACGCTACTTGAAGCTGGAACTCTGCCGACGGGTAGTGACGAACGAACTCCGAGGTACGTCTTACGCAGCCGTCGCGATGACCAAGCTCATGCCATTCGTCACTCGACCTCGAACTCGCCGTTGATCTCAACCGCCATGCCGCGTGGCAGCGTGGGGATGCCGACAGCCGACCGAGCATGGCAACCAATCTCTGGCCCGAACAGTTCGTAGAGCAGGTCCGACGCGCCGTCTATGACCTGAGGCATCAACACATAGTCGGGAGCGGCATTGCACATGCCGAAGATGCGCACGACCTGCTTCACTTTGTCGAGGCTGCCGACCTCTGCCTTGACTGTCGCGAGGAGCGTCAGCATCACGGCACGGGCGGTTGCGTGGCCCTCCTCCTCTCCGATGTCGACACCGAACTTGCCGGTCTGCCGCACGCCTTTTGCAACATCGGAAGATTCAGTCCGTGTCCGGAGACATAAAGAATGTTGTCCGAGCGCACGCAGCCGCGCCGGTTCTTCGTCGGGAAGATGAATGTCGGAGGAAGCGTGTAGCCCGTCGTCTTCGACCACGGCGTGCAACTCTGTCGGCACCGGCGGGAAGGCGTGCTCCAGGTCGCGCGTGAAATTGCCGAGCTGCGGTTGCGGGTTTCCGCTGGTCAACACGATCCGCTCGGCGCAGCGCATTTGCGCCGCACCGGGCGCTTGAAAAACCTGGCGTCGGCTGGCGATCAGGCGCCGGGCCGGCGCACTACCGTGCCGCGCCCCGCCACAGCCGCTCGCTGGCGATCCGCGCTCCCTCCACCATCGCCCCAAGCTTGGCGTAGACGATATCCGGGTTGACGCGGCCGAATCCGGCGAAGGTGCCGAATCCGCAGTCCGTGCCCGCCACCACGCGCTCGCGCCCGACAATGTCCGCGAATCGGCAGACGCGCTCGGCCACAAGCTCCGGATGTTCGATGAAGTTCGTGGTCGAATCTAGGACTCCGGGAATAAGGACCTTATTGTCCGGCAGCTGTGCGTCGCGGAACACCGTCCACTCGTGCGCATGGCGCGGGTTTGACGACTCGAACAGCAGACCGCGGGGCTTCGCCTTGAGCGCGATCGGCAACACCACCGCCATGTCCACGTCGCAGTGGTGCGGCCCTTCGTAGTTTCCCCAGCAAATGTGCATTCGCGCGCGCTCCGCCGGGACATTGCGAAGCGCATGGTTGAGGACTTCGATGTGCTGCTCGGCCAGGCGGACGTACTCGTCCTGCGACTTGTCCTTAAACATCGTGTGCCGGCCGAGTCCGATGTCGGGGGAATCGAGCTGCAGGATGTAACCGGCCGCGACGATGCGCTCGTACTCCGGCCGCATGGCTTCGGCGAGCGCCTCAAGGTATGCGTCGTTCGAAGAATAGAACTCGTTCGGCTGGAAAAGCGCGATCACCCCAGGGCTCGCTGCATTCATGAAAGCGCCAGTGGGCCGGTGGGTGGCGATCGCCGCCTGCAGGTGCGCGAGGTCGCGCTCAAGCGGGCCGGAGTCCTTGGCGCGAATCTCGCCGACGCACTTCGGCCGGCGGTAGGTGGGCGTCGTGCCGCCTGCCGCAGCGGCATTGAGATATGCCGGGAAACGCTCGAGGTCCTCGGGTATGCGGCGCGGGCTGTCGCCATCGAAACCGCTGATTCGATCCTTGATGTAGGTCGCATAGCTGATCTTCGACATTTCGCCATCGCTGATCAGGTCGACCCCTGCTTCGACCTGGCGGCGCACACACTCCGCCACGGCCGCGGCCATGATCGAGTCGTGCTGCTCCAGCGGCAGCGCATCCCCGCGCTCCGCCGCGAAGAGCGCATCAGCGACATCCTGCGGGCGTGGCAGGCTGCCCACATGGGTGGTGAGTATTCGATCGCTATTGGTGTGCATCAGATCTCCATCAGGAATTGAGCCAATCGCGGACCGCGGCATTCACCGCCTCCGGACGCTCGAGGGTTGGAAGATGGCCCGCCTGTTCGACCACCACGAGGGTTGAGCCGGGAATCGCCGCGGCCATCGCTTGGTGAACTGCGACGGTGCAAAGTGCGTCCTCCCGCCCGCACAGAACCAGCGCCGGGACACGAAGCTCGCCCAGCGCCGTGCGGCCATCCGGACGCGACAGCAGGGCGCGAGCCTGTCGCTCGAACACTTCCGCTCCGAGGTCGATCGCCATTTCCACCACCAGCGCAAGCAGCGTGGCATTGTCGCGGTTGACCGCCGCCAGGTACGCGGGCTTGAGCCTTTCCACCACCACCGACTTCAGGCCGCCGGCGGCAACGAGCCGCATCAACTCGAGTCGCATGGTGCTGCGGTCTTCGCTCTCGGGAAGGGGATTGGTGTCGAGCAGCGCAATTCGTGCGATGCGCTGCGGCGCCTGCCGCGCCATATCGAGTGCGACGATTCCGCCCATGGAAAGACCCAGCAAGGCGAAGCGGGGCGGCGCGGACGCGAGTACCCGCTGCGCCATCGCGGCGACGCTGAGGTCGGCGGTGAGGTCGCCCACTAGCACCAGCTCGCCGCGCAAGTCATCGATCAACGGCCCGAAAAGGCGCGCGTCGCACATGTGGCCCGGCAGCAGCACGATCGGAAGTCGCACAGTCAAGACAGTCACCCGAACCTGGCCGAGCCGCGGTCGAGGATTTCACCGACAAAAAGGCGCTTCTCCAGCGGCGCACCCGAATCCTCGATTCGCTCCATGAGCATCGCAACCGCAGCCTCTGCCATTTGCGGGACCGGCTGGCGCATCGTGGTGAGTTGGTACGACTGCCAGCGCGACGGATCGACGCCATCGAAGCCCACGATCGACAGCTCCCGTGGCACCAGCAGGCCGTGACCGAAGCGAGCCGAGTCCATGCAACCGAGCGCTGTCACATCGTTGGCACAGATGATGGCATCCGGGGCACCGCCATTGCGCTGCACGATCTCGTTGAATGCGCGCACGCCGCCGTCGTAGCCGTAGTCGCCATCGATCACCAGGGGTGCGTTCGCCTCGAGCTCCTTCAGGCATGCAATCGCACCCGCCACCCGCTCGCTGCTCACCACCGAATCCCGCGGTCCCGAGATGATCGCGTAGCGATGGTGCCCTGCCGCACGCAGCCGGGAGACGAGCTGGCGAGCGCCTTCCAGCTGGTCACAACAAACGGCGTTCACCTTCCGGCCTGGGAGGTAGCGGTTGAAGAACACCAGGGGCAGCTTGTGCTGCTCGAACTCTTCAACCTGCACCGACGACAGCCGCGCCGCTGCGATCACGCCGTCCACTCGGTACTGCCACACCTGCTCGAGCACCTTGTCGATATCTGGTTCACGCGGCAGCGTGAAAAGCAAGACTCCCACATCACGCGCCGAAAACCGCTGTGTCAGCTCGGAAAGGACCTCCGGGTAGAAGAGGTTGGTCAGGTTCGAAATGAGGATCGCCACCAGATTGGAGCGCCGCGTGACCAAGCTGCGCGCGATCGCGTTCGGACGGTAGCCCAGCTCGTTCGCCGCTGCCTTGATTCGCTGGCGCGTGGCGGTCGACATGCTGGCGCCAGGCTTGAAGCAGCGGGAAACAGTTGACTGCGAAACTCCGGCGCGGCGTGCGACGTCGTACGACGTTATCGGGCTCGGCCGCTCGGCTGCACCCAGCTTTCGACCCTTGGATCGCTTAAGCGCCATTCAGGCTCAATCGAAGAAGACTCATGCGGAGAGATCGCGGGCGCAGACCGAATGCCTCCGAGTATCCCTTCTTCATGATATCGAGAAACCACCTTGCGTCATAGGCATTGAGCGCGCAGCACCGCAAGCGCCATGGTGAAGAAATCCGCATCGCCGAAGTTGCCGCTCTTCAGAGTTCGCGTGAAGGGTATGTTGCCAACTCGGCCGGGGATTGATTGACTGCTTCGCCCTCCGGTGCCGACCGCGACTTGCGCGCCACCACGCCAGCCTCGACGTTCGCCAAAATCTCGTCGGTGCATGCAGATGAAAAATACAGTGCGTCTGCCGCCACGCGCCAATGTGTTGGCGAGATTTCCCGAGCCGGTGAAATCGTCTGCGACGCAGCTCAGCAATACCGCAGCAGACCCGGAAAGAAGGGCGTCAGACCCCGGGGTCGCGAAGCATTCTGAACGCTTCGCCAAAGACGAGGCGCATCGCGCCGGCGTCGTTTCCGGGCGTGACCAAGTCGAATCCCTCCCGGATACGCGCGACGGCCGCCGTTGCGCTCTGATGCAAAAAATCCCGGCGATCAGGCCGCGCGCTTCGATTGGCTTGCGGATGCGCGCGATGGCATCGACCACGATCGCGTCGTCGCTTTCTATGACCGGCGTGCTGCCGAGCGCCAGCGCGAGGTCGTTGGGCCCGATATAGACCCCATCGATGCCGCGCGTGTCGACGATCTCCTCGACTCGCTCGAGACCCTCTGCGGTCTCAATCATGGCGAGCACCACAATCTCGTCGTTGGCGTGCAAGAGATAGTCTTGGCCGCCGTAGAGAAGCCCGCGCGTCGGTCCGAATGAGCGGCGGCCAACCGGCGGATAGCGGCAACTGTCGACCAGCCTGCGCGCATCTTCGCGCGAGGAGATCATCAGGCAGATGGCGGTCGACGCCGGCGTCGAGCAGGCGCATGATCTGCGCCGCGTCGTTGCAGGACGGGCGTACGAGCGGGGCGGCACGCGTCCCTGGTGCGCGACTATCTCGGCGGCGTAGGCGAGGCGATCGACAGCCAGGCGTTGACGATCGGCCGCCGTGCGGCCTTCATTTCGCGGATGACGTTGAGGCGCATCGGACCATTCTTAGAGCGCGGCGAGCGCAGCGCCGGCACCGCTGCCGAAAAGTGGAGACAACAACGCGGCCGCGGCAATGTAGCCGTCGGGATCCACGCAGAAACCGGAGTCCTGTGCGTCCTGCACGATCTGGGAATCCCATTCGATGTGCACCCGGCCGTCGCCGGCCGTAATCACCGCAACCGTCGCCTGTCCCGGACCAACCGCCTGCAGGCTGCGCCAAGCGCCGGCGGGGACGGAGTACAGGTCGGAAACACCCACCGGAACCGTCACGGCATCCGCCTTGCGGTTCACGGTGACCTCGATGGCACCTTCGTAGACGATCAGCACCTGCTTCGGTGCGACGCGTAACGGTCCCACGATCTGGCCCGCCTCGATCCGCAACCACTCGACGCTGAAACCGTGCGGGTTAGTCACCTTGGGCCGGGCCTTGCGGTCCTCCGACATGCCCGGGCCGACAATCGGCGCGAGGGAGCTGCGATGCCCGGGGAGGCAGGCGTCCAGCAGTGCGCGATCCGACCACGGTCGCTCGCCGGCAACCACTATGCGCTCGCGCATTTCCTTCACCGAATAGCGGTCCAACGCGGCCATGACTTCATCGGACAGCGGAGTGACGAGATCCTTGTCATCGGGCTTCGCGGCTCCCGCGCCGGTATCCACCACCACGTCTTCGCGCGTGAGATAGAGACCGTACTGCGCGGCACTCTTGAGGATGCTCGGATGCCAGATCAGCCCGCCGCACTCATCGCGCCCGAGGCAGGTGAAAATCCACCCGTCGTCGGAGCCCACGTTGGTGAAACCGCGGAAGATCCAGGTGGGAATGGAGACCACATCCCCGGCCCGGCCCACGAACTCCCCGTCCTTACCATCGGCGCCCCAGCGAAACAACCACTCGCCGCGGAAGATCATGAAGACCTCGGCGGTGTAGTGGATGTGCAGGTTGTTGGTGACACCCGGCGGCATTGCTGCCACGCCGAGCGAGAACCCATGCGGCTCGGACAAGTTGACGACTTGGTCCGACGACTCGCTCACCCCCGGACCGATGATCGAGTAATTCTCCTTTTGCTCTGAACCTGGCAGCTTGCAGTCGATGAAGGCCTGCTTGCACGCCACCAAGTCCGACCGCCGCACCAGTCGGCTCAAGACAACCTGGTCCGAAATGGCAGCGATCGCGCTCATCCCTACCGTCTTTCCCATGGGTTGCATCAAAAGCTCAGCTTGAACCTAGCGCCGTAGTTGCGGGGGAAGCCGTAGTTGGCCTGCTCGATGCCGTCACCACCGTGCTGGGTGCGCTGGTTGATCATCTCGTCCTCGATGTTCTCGACGAATGCCTCGATGCTCCAGTTGCCCTCCGTCGGCTTCCACATCAGACGCAGGTCGGTCTGGGTGAAACTCGGCTGGAATCCGGCCGGATCGAAAGGAAGCCCGCCCGCCGCCGAATACGAATCGCTGTAGCGGAAGCGCATCAGCGGCGTGAGGGTCCCGCCGGCCACGCGCAGCCCGTAGCTCGCGCTCAGGCTAAAGGTGAACTTGGGGGTGTAGGGGGGCCGTTGTCCCGAGAGGTCGACGAAACGATTCGCTGCAGTCACGGGAGCTACGCCGTCCAGCACCTGTTGCGGCAGGTTGAGGCCGAACTTGCCGTACTGCGCATGCATGAAGGCCGCGCCCGCCGAGATTCGCAGCGCTTCCAGCGGGACCACGTCCAGCGACAGTTCAAGACCCTTCGCCTTGATCGTGCCGCCATTCGACGAAAGGGTGAGCACGGAGCCCGGGCTCGCCGGGTTGGGAATCTGGAAGGTGGTCGCGAGGTCGGAGTATTCGGCCTGGTAAAGGGCAGCGTTGAGCTGCACGCGATTGTTCAGGAACCGGGACTTGAGGCCTGCCTCGTACGAGCGCGACTTCTGCGGCAGGGTGACGGTGCCGTTCTGGTTCATGACTCCCGACAGAAAGCCGGTCGCCGCCGTCGCATAGACCATCATGTCCTTGGAGACGTCGTACTCGGTGCTTGCGCGCCAAGTCGTGTTCTCGAAGGTCTTGGAGACGTCGGAGCGGGCGGTGGCAGTGTTGGGATCCCAGTCGAAGTTCGACGGGGTGCTGGGGACCACGCTGGGCGTGAGGCTTCCCAGGAACGGCGCGTTTCCGTTGATCGCATGCTTGGTCTCGCGGCTGTATCGCAGACCGCCAATAACGCGCCATTCCTTCACGAGCTCGTAGCTGGCCTGGCCGAAGACGCCGTAAACCTTGCTCTCGATGAACTGGGTGTTGTTGGAGGGGTTGTTGATGACGGTCGCGTTCGACAGGACCGGCGTGCCGATCAGGCGCGGAAGGGAGACGCCGTTGCTGGAGACGATGTTCGTACGCACGCTCAGGTCGTCGAGCGTGTGTCGCAACGACGAATAGGAGAAGAACAGATCGTCCTTGGATGCATAGAGGCCGCTGGTCCACTGCAACGGCGTTCCCGTGCGCGAGGACAGCAACAACTCCTGGGTGATGGACTTGTTCTTTTCCTTGACCCACTCTCTGGCGTGCGGGTTGGAGCTGTAGTCGGCATCGTTGCCGAGGATCGCCTTGTAGTTGGTATACGACGTGATCGACTTGAGGGTCACGGCGCCGAAGTCCGCATTGAGCTCGACAGTGGCGTTCTTCTCGCGAAGGGCGTCGTCGTTGACGAAGTCGCGCTCGACGGTGCGCAAGTTGCCGTAGGAGTCGAATGCGCGCGTCCCACCCGAGCCGCGGCGAGGGTTCTTGCAATCCCGAACGGCTCCCCGCGGGTCGGTCAGTCCGCTCTGCGTCACGGCGCGGCAAGCGCCAGCGATCGCGAACATCCCGCCCGGGTTGCCGTCCTCGGAGACGTTGGTGAAGCGCACCAGGGCGGTGAGGTTGTCGGTGATGTCCCACAGCGCTGATGCCCTCACCGCCACGTTGTCTTTGATCCCCAAGTTGCGCCCGACAAGGTTGGCGATCCAGCCGTCACTGCGTTCGCTCACCACCGCGAGGCGAACGGCAGCATGCTCGCTCAGCTTGGAGTTGACGAACCATTCATTGCGGAAATCGTTGAATCGCGCGTAGGTGGAGGTCAATCCGAACGACAAGCCCTCTTTCTTGAAGCTCGGGGCGTTGGTGTACAGGTTGATCGCACCACCGAGGGTGTTGCGTCCATAGAGCGTACCTTGCGGGCCCTTAAGGATCTCGACGCGCTCCACGTCGAAGAACGAGCGCGTTTGCTGCGAGGCGCGCGGGCGGTAGACGCCGTCCACGAACACACCGACGATGGAAGTGTTGTCCGCGAACGTGGCGTTCGAGTTCGCACCGCGAATCGCCAGCTTGGCGTCGTTTCCGCTCTTCGCGAACACCAGGCCCGGGGAGATCTGCTCCAGCCGGGTGACGTCATCGATGCCCGCTTCGGCAAGGGCGTCGGCAGTGAGCGCCTGCACGGAGGCGCCGACCTTCTGGATGTCCTGCTTGCGTTTTAGCGCCGTCACGATCACTTCCTGCACCGTAATTTCCACGGGTGCGGTCGCTTGCTGGGCGTATGCGGGCGTCGCAATGCAGCCGAGGGCGCTCAATACGGAGAGTTCAAAGGTGGGTCTAGTCATGCGCTTTTTCATATTGTTTCCCCGAATTCCTGCGTTGCCGCGCTGAAAACCGATGCGTTGATGGCGCGATGCCAACCAAGCACCGACCGGTTGTGTTCCACACTGCCTGCGGTTCGATTGACCTTGCACAAAAATGCTAAATGCATTCGCATGCCATGTCCAGCCGGTACTTCATGGGGTCGCACGCAAAAAAGCGCCCTGTGAGAAACTTGCCGACGCGCCTTCCCGAGCAGCGGGAGTGGAGGTCGTCGTCCGCCTCGGCCGGGCGGGGCGGGGGATGCCACAGGAGAGCGGCACCGGACTGGGCCTCATGCGCCGCCGGGGCGCGTTTTTCGGACAACGCGCCGCCAGCATCTCCAGCCAAGGCTTCGCATATCCGGCGTCGTCCTGCAGCTTGGCGGAGGCGCTCACGGGGAGGCGCAGCTTGCCATGCGCGGGCACGTTTCGCGCGCTGCCTCCAGATGCCTGGCGATCTGCGGCCACAGGGCCTCGGCGGGTGGCTCGGGTGCAGCGGCCGCCGGCGTCATCGCCATCACCAGCGCTGCCGTAGCCCCGACGATTTCGCTTCGGCCGATTTGTGCATTCGCATGCATTGCACAATGTTGTATCCGCTGCTGTCCAGTTAAATGTCGAACAACTTCAATTGCGACTCTGTGTGCGTGACAAAGGAGGCGTCTGCCTGATGCAGCGCAGACAAACGCGCGAAGTCCACGACGCCTCGGTCCATCACATAGGACGCACCGGCCTCGAAGCTGAGCAAGTCCAGCACATTCACGTCGCCGCCATGTCGACTGCGCGAAACACATGGCACGGAACGGCTCGGCGCACGACACGGTGCGCACGCTCGAGTCGCCGCCGTGCCGCTGGACGATCCGCGTCAAGCTGGTCCATGGCGCGAACTCCATGACCAGAGCAAACATAGTCTTGCAGATGTGCCCTCGCGCTTTCCGACCCAGTCAAGCCAGGGAAAGTACGAGGTTTCTGACCAACGTGATTCAAATCGGCACGAAATGAGATCGAACCTTACCCCGCGCCAATGCTTGATCTCAGGCGCGGCGCGGATCGTTTAACCGGACAGCCGTGGGCTGTGTCATGTATTCTCATTCGAAACGAAGCCTCAAGCCCGGCCGGCCGCTGCCCACCAACGCGTGGTGTACGCTGGTATTCATCCGCGCTCCGCGCGCCTGGAATGATTCCCGATCGATTTTTCAAGTACGCACTGCTCTTCCCCGCATTCGTGATCTGTGCGGCAACGCTCTTCTATCCGCTGCTGCAATCGTTCTGGTACTCACTGCACGACTGGAACCTCGGGCGCGAGGCCAGCGTGGGGAACTTCGTCGGGCTGGAGAACTACTGGAGCCTCATCACCGAAGACCCGGCGTTTTGGACCAGCGTGAAGGTCACGCTAATCTTCACCATCCCTTCAGTCTTCCTCACCATCGCGGCTTCGCTGGGCATGGCGATGCTGCTGACGGGCACGGGCGCCCTCGAGGTGAACGCGCGCACGCTGCTGGTGATCCCCTTCGCGATGTCCCCCGCGCTCATCGGGGTCTCCTGGCGCTTCCTCCTGAATCCCGAGTTCGGCGCCGCAGACGCCGTCCTTAAGGCGATCTTCCCCGCGCTTGCCGATACGCCGATCCTGTCGCACCCGACGCTTGCGATGGTGGCCCTGATCGCCGTGGACCTGTGGCACTGGGTGCCCTACTTCATGCTCACCTTCATTGGCGCGCTCGCTGGGCTGCCCCAAGACACGATCGACGCCGCGGAGATCGACGGGGCGGGACCGCTGCGCACTTTCTTCGACGTCATCCTGCCGCAGCTCTTTCCGGTGGTTGCCATCGCGCTGCTCCTGAAAACCATCTTCTCGCTCAAGACGCTCGACCAGGTCGTCACCATGACTGCGGGCGGACCGGGCACCTCGACCGACACGCTCTCGCACATGATCTTCACCACGTCGTTCCGCTGGTACGACATCGGATACGGTTCCGCCATCGCCTACCTGTTGGCAATCGTGATGATGATCCTCGCGCTGATGTATTCGCGCTTCGTGCTCGGGAACAAACCATGAGCCGCGCATTGCCCGGGGCGCGATCCGGCGCAGACATGGGGCGACGGCGGCAACACGCCGCGATCATCCGCCGCCTGCTGATCCTTGTGATCACAGTCCTGTGGTTCGCACCGATCCTCTGGATCTTGCTCACCGCATTCAAGGCGCGCCCCGATGTCTATTCGATGAGCCTGCTGTTCATGCCAACCGTGGAGAACTTCGTCGCGGCATTCCGGGCACCGTACTTTCTTGGCGATCGACTGCTCAACAGCGTTCTGGTGACCGTGGGCACGCTCCTTATCGCGATCCCCGCGTCCACGGCCGCCGCCTATGCGCTGGCCCGGTTCAAATTCCCGGGCGGAGCGCTCTGGCCGCTGGGCCTGCTCTCGACCCAATTCCTGCCCCCGGTGATCATCATCATTCCGCTGTTCATCGTGTTCATCCAACTGCGGATGCTCGACACCGTTGCGGCGCTGATCGTCGCTAACCTGTCGTTCGTCATTCCGTACGCCACCTGGATGATCAAGGGCTTCATTGATGCCCTGCCCGCGGACATGGAGGAAGCCGGCCAGGTCGACGGTGCATCGCGCTTGCGTGTCTTGTGGGACATCGTGGTCCCGGTCGCGATACCGGGCATTGCGACCGCCACCATCTTCTCGTTCGTCGTCGCATGGAATGAGTTTTTCTACGCGCTGGTGCTCACCAGGGACTCGGCGCTCACCATGCCGGTTGCCTTGATGAGCGTTCGTACTGACCAGGGCATCGTGTGGGAAGTCATGGCGGCGATGGGCCTGGTGATCGTGGCGCCTATGCTGTTTATCGCGCGTTTCATTCAGAAGTTTTTCGTCAATGGCCTGACCTCTGGGGCGGTGAGATAAAACATGGCATCGGTGAAGCTGCTGGACGTTGAGAAGAAATGGGGGTCGGTCGTCGGCGTGGCGCGTCAGACGCTGGAGATCGCCGACGGCGAGTTCATGGTGTTTCTGGGGCCCTCTGGCTGCGGCAAGACCACCACCATGCGCATGGTTGCCGGGCTGGAGCAACCGACCGCGGGACAGATCTGGATCGGCGAGCGCAATGTGACCGACGAGCTGCCCAAAGATCGCGACGTGGCCATGGTCTTCCAGAACTACGGCCTGTACCCGCACATGACGGTGGCCGCGAATATTGGCTATCCGCTGAAGGTGCGGGGCATCTCGCGCGCCGAGCGCGACCGCCAGATCCTGGAAGTTGCGCGCAAGGTGCAGCTCGAACCGCTGCTCGAGCGGCGTCCGCGCGACTTGTCGGGCGGGCAACGCCAGCGGGTCGCGCTCGCTCGCTCAATCATCCGACATCCGCAGGTCTTCCTGATGGACGAGCCGCTCTCCAACCTCGATGCAACTCTGCGGGTGTCGATGCGCGCGGAGATCCGCCGCATCCAGAACGAGCTGGCGGTGACGACCATCTACGTGACCCACGACCAGATCGAGGCAATGACGTTGGCCAACCGGGTGGCGGTGATGCGCCACGGCGTGATTCAACAATTGGGCACTCCGGACGAGATCTACAACGATCCGGCAAACCTTTTCGTCGCGGGTTTCATAGGCTCGCCGCCAATGAACCTGATTCCCGGGATTCTTCAGGACGGCAACTTTCGCGTTGGCGATATCTGCGTCACGGCCGTCGGGGCAGGCTCGCATCCCAAGGCGGTGCTGGGAATCCGCCCGGAAGACATCGTGATCACGTCACCTGCGGACGCCGACCTGGTCCTGCCCGTCTACGTCTGCGAACCGACAGGCGATGCCGTCCTCATCACCGTCGAGGTCGGAGGCGCGCATGTCTGCGTACGGGGCGAGCGCCGCCTGCGCTTTGGCATCGGGGCGGCGATCGGGCTGAAGATCAATCGCGAGCATTGCTTCCTGTTCGACGGCGCAACCGAACGGCGCCTCGACCGGACCTGACATGCCCCTCACCCGGCACCGTTTCCTGCGCGCCGCTGCAGCGCTCACCGCGGGGAGCTCATTCACACGCGGGGCGGACGCGGGCGCTGTCGATCCGGCGGTGTACAAGCTCAGGCCCGGCAAGCCCTTCGCGGGCACCAAGATCACCGCCATGCTGCCCAACGCCGCGCAGTACCGCGGCCAAGCGAAGCACCTGGGCGAACTTGAGGCCCTGACCGGGATCAAGGCTACCTTCAGCTGGGTGCCCTACGCACAGTTGCTCGACAAGATCACGGTCGAGGCGGTGAGCGGCAGCTCCACCTACGACCTTGTGACCTACCAGGACAGCTGGGGTCCTTCGCTCAGCAACTACATGGAGCCCATCGATGGATGGATCGCCCGAGACAAGTTTGACTTCGACAGCTATCCGCAAGTCTTCAGGAAGGCGAGCGCGTTTCGGGGAGTGACCTATGGCCTGCCCGTCCGCGGCCAGGCTCAGTTGCTGTTCTACCGCAAGGACCTGCTCCGGCAGGTTGGCATGCCGCCGCCCCAAACCTGGGACGACGTGATCGCCGTTTCCCGAGCCGTGCAAAACCGAGCGGGCATTTACGGAATCGCCATGGACTACGGCAAAGGCAATGGCGCGCAAAACCTGTTCAGCTGGTTCAGCTTTCTCTGGAGCAATGGCGGCGATCTGGTCGACGAGAGCGGGCGAGCTCGGTTCAACGACGCTGCGGGAGTTGAAGCAACCCAGGCCTATCTGGACCTGCTGCTGAAGTACAAGGTGGCGAACCCCGGTTCGGTTCAGTTCCAGGAAGGCGACAAGATCAATTCGATGGCGCAGGGCAAGTCGGCCATGGTGTCCGGTTGGTGGTGGGGTTATTCCTTCATGATCGGGGCCAACGGCAGGCTCACGAAAGACCAGGTCGGCTTCACGCAGATTCCCTCGTTCCGTGATGGCAGACGAGGCAGGCTGGGCAACTGTATGCCAGTCTCCGTGAGCCGGCTGTCGAAGAACAAGGAAGCGGCCTGGGAATGCCTGAAGTGGATGGCCAACCCCGACCTGGAAATCGCCACGGCCACCGACAAGTCAGAGGCCGCTTCCAGCGACATGATCGTCACGCGAACGGCCAGCTTCCTCGACGAGCGCGTCAACCTCGCCAACAACGGAATCCATCGCGAAGGCCTCTTGAGCATCCAGAACGCGCGCCCGATCCCCCAGCTGCGCGCCTGGCCGCACATCTCGGCCCTGCTCGAGAGCGCAATCTCCGACCTCGCTGCAAATCGCCGTCCCGTCAAGCCTGTCCTCGACGATATTGCGGTGCACGTCGATCGCATCACCCGCAAGTCGGGTGACCGGAAGGCGTGATAGCTGCATTTGGCCGCTGAGGTTCGGACTCACCCACGCGACGCACTCAATGCGCCTGGGGCAACTCCAGGACAAGCGGCTCATGTCCGCTGTCGCGCAGAAGGCGTTCGAGACCGTCGCGGGGCACCACGAGCGTGGCGGTGTTGACGAGCGGATGGGCGAGTATTGCCGCGGCGCTCCAGATGTCGCGATCGACCACGAGTTCGACCGCGTGGTCGACATCGTTGACCAGCGCCAGGACGCTCACGGCACCGGGGGTGACTCCAAGGTGCTGCAACAGCCGCTCGTCGGACGCGAGCATCAGACCTTTGAGGTCGAGCGCGGCGCCGAGCGCCTTGAGATCCACGCGCTTGTCTTGCGCGGCGACAACCAGCAGGTGGCGGCGTCCCTTCTTGTCGCGCAGGAACAGGTTTTTGGTTCGCGCGCCCGGAAGTGGCGGGACCACCTTCTCCGACTCCTCGCACGTGAAGACCGCGGGATGGTCCACACGTGAATACGTGATTCCCAGCGCGTCGAGGTGCTGGCACAAGCGGTTCGCCGCGGAAGCGTCCATGTGAAGGCCTATGGTCGAGGGGCGTTGCTGCGGTCGCCAGGCGCCTGCCATCCTCCGCCTGCCTTGATGATCTGGGCAATGACGGCGATCTCGTCGAAGATGCGGAATTCCCGAATGATTTTCCCGAAGCGCAACTCAAAATGCGACGAGCCAAGGATGTTCACGGGCGCGCCGTTGATGCTTCCGTAAACGGGCGAGCCGCTGTAGGTGCCGCGCATCAGCCACACCACGCCGATGCGCAGTCCGAGGTCGACCGACTCGTGCACGACGAGGTCGCGGATTTCCATGATTCCGTCCGGGAATGCCGCCAGCAGGCTCATGATCTCCAGCTGAAAGTTCGCGATCTGCATCACACGCCGCATGCGCACCGTCTGGCACACGATGGTGTCGTCGCAATAGTCGGCGACCTTGTCGAAGTTGCGCCGATTCCAGACCTCAAGGAAGTAGTCGACGATCATCTGGCACTCGCCGACATAGCGCTTCGGCCGCGCGCCGGAAATGCCGAGTTCGATCGGATTGGCGATGTGCCCGGCGAAGGGCGCGGCCTCTGCCGAGGTGGACATCGCCTTGCCAAGCACCGGCGAGCGGACGGAGAGTTCGGCCGCCACCCAATAGGGGTCCATTCCAAGGCACTGCAGCACCGCAAACTCGTCACGGATCACCCATTCCTCGACGACCAGGTTGTCGCGCACCAGGCAGTGCGCCATGCCACGGTTGACCCAATCGCG
>JBDSMV010000262.1:0-9766 GCA_039915715.1 Rubrivivax sp.
CGACGCGCTGATGGACGCCGCCGCCGACCGCTACGACTTCCCGCGCCGCGGCGCCATCCTGCGGCCGCAGCGCAACCCGTCTGAATGGCGTGCCAACGTCACACAGCTGCGCAACGCCGAAGGTCGCGCGGTCGATGCCACCGACGCGGTGCAGCTCAGCGCTGCCGAGATCGAAGGCCGGCGCCAGATCGTCGAATACCTGCGCTTCCTGCGCGCCGAGGTGCCCGGCTTCGAGCAGGCCGAGATTGCCGAGATCGCCGCGCAGGTCGGCATTCGCGAGTCGCGCCGCGTGGCAGCGGCCTACCAGCTGACGGGCGAAGACGTGCTGTCGGGCGCATGCTTCGCCGACTCGATCGGCCTCAATGCCTGGCCGGTGGAGATGCACCTGGCAGGCTGCATCGAATGGGCTTTCCCGCGCGACCCGGACAACGCCTTCAACCAGTTGCCGTGGCGCATGTTGGTGCCGCCGGGTGTAGACAACCTGCTGGTGGCCGGGCGCTGCGCCGGCATGGAGCATCTGGGCCAATCCGCCGCGCGCGCCAGCGGCGGCTGCTTCGTGATGGGTCAGGCCGCCGGCACGGCTGCGGCGCTGCGGGTTGCGGGGCATTTCGATGTCGCCGCGCTGCAGGCGGCGTTGCGCGCGGACGAGGCTGATTTGGGCTGAAGCGACCCCACGCATCACCCGATGGACGCCAGCCGGTGGCGTCGATAGCGTGCCCGGCACTCCCGAGCAGGCCGCCCCATGCCCCATCCAGCCATCGACTTCCACTTCGACTTCTCGTCCCCGTACTCGTACATCACCAATGAATGGATCGGCGCGCTGGCTGCGCGCCATGGCCGCCCGGTGCGGCGCCATGCGCTGCTGCTGGGCGCCACCTTCCAGGCGGCCGAGTTGAAATCGCCTGTGTCGTACCCGCTCAAGTCCGGTTACTCGATGCACGACTTCAGGCGCTCGGCCCGCTTCGAGGGCGTTCCGATCGAGATGCCCGAGGTCTTTCCCATTCCGACCCAGAACGCGGCGCGCATCTTCTGGTGGCAGGCCGAGACCGTCGGTGAAGAAGCGGCCGCGGCCTGGGCCACCGCCGGTCTGCGCGCGGTCTTCACCCGCAACGTGCGGCTGCACGAGGCCGACGCGCTGAAGGCGCTGGCGGCCGAGAACGGCATCGACCCGCAGGAGGCCGAAGCGGTCTGGAACGATCCGGTCTGGAAAGCGCGCCTGAAACGCGCCAACGACGAGGCCATTGCGGCCGGAGTCTTCGGTGCGCCTTGGATCGTGATCGACGGCGAGCCGTTCTGGGGCAACGACCGCAAGCCGCAAGTCGAGCGTTGGCTGGCGCAGGGCCCGTTCTGACGCTGTGGGTGGTGCCTTGGCGGCAGAAGCGGCCTTGTCGGCGCCACCTAGAATGATTTTTCGGCTCCCGGCTGGCGGTGGCGGCCACGCACCGGTCCGCCGCGACGCCACCGCAGCTTGCAGGAGACACCGTTGCCCACGCTCACGTCGAAGCTCAACCCGCGCTCCGAGTCCTTCAAGGCCAGCGCCGACGCGATGCGGCTGCTGGTCGACGATCTGAACGCCAAGCTGGCGCAGATCACCCAGGGCGGGGGTGAGAAAGCGCGGGCCCGCCACGAATCACGCGGCAAGCTGCTGCCGCGCGACCGGGTCGAGATGCTGCTGGACCCCGACACACCGTTTCTCGAGATTGCGCCGCTGGCAGCGCTGGACCTCTACAACAACGATGCGCCCGGCGCCGGGTTGATCACCGGCATCGGCCGCGTGAGCGGGGTCGAATGCCTGATCGTCTGCAACGACGCCACCGTCAAGGGCGGCACCTACTACCCGATGACGGTCAAGAAGCACCTGCGGGCACAAGAGGTCGCGCAGCAGAACCGCTTGCCGTGCATCTATCTGGTCGACAGCGGCGGCGCCAACCTGCCGAACCAGGACGAAGTCTTTCCTGACCGCGACCACTTCGGCCGCATCTTCTACAACCAGGCGCAGATGAGTGCGCAGGGCATTCCACAGATCGCGGTGGTGATGGGGTCCTGCACGGCAGGTGGCGCTTATGTGCCTGCGATGAGCGACGAAGCGATCATCGTCAAGGAGCAGGGCACGATCTTCCTGGGCGGCCCGCCCTTGGTGAAGGCCGCCACCGGCGAGGTCGTCAGCGCCGAAGACCTGGGCGGCGGCGACGTGCACACCCGGCTGTCGGGCGTGGCCGACCATCTGGCCGAAAACGACATGCATGCGCTGGCGATCGCGCGCGCCAGCGTGGCCAACCTCAACTGGCGCAAGCCCGAACCGATTCGCGCCCTGCCGCCGCGCCCGCCGTTGTTCGATGTGGCCGAACTGCATGGCGTGCTGCCCACCGACGAAACCGGCTTCACCAGCAAGAAGCCCTTCGACGTGCGCGAGATCATCGCCCGCATAGTCGACGGCAGCGAGTTCGACGAGTTCAAGGCCCGCTATGGCGCCACGCTGGTGACCGGCTTTGCGCACATCGAAGGCCTGCCGGTGGGCATCGTGGCCAACAACGGCATCCTGTTCGGCGAGAGCGCCATGAAAGGTGCCCACTTCATCGAGTTGTGTTGCCAGCGCCGGGTGCCGCTGGTGTTCCTGCAGAACATCACCGGCTTCATGGTCGGGCGCAAGGTCGAAGCCGAAGGCATTGCCAAACACGGCGCCAAGATGGTGACCGCGGTGGCCACGGCGACGGTGCCCAAGTTCACGGTCATCATCGGCGGCAGCTTCGGCGCCGGCAATTACGGCATGTGCGGCCGTGCCTTCAGCCCGCGCTTCGTCTGGATGTGGCCCAGCGCCCGCATCGGCGTGATGGGCGGTGAGCAGGCGGCCAGCGTGCTGGCCACGGTGCGGCGCGACAACCTCGAAGCGCGCGGCGGCAACTGGTCGAAGGACGAGGAAGCCGCCTTCAAGCAGCCGATCCTGGACCAGTTCGAGCACCAGTCGCGGCCCTACTACGCCAGCGCGCGGCTGTGGGACGACGGCGTGATCGACCCTGCCGACACGCGCCGCGTCCTGGGCCTGGCGTTGAGTGCGAGCCTCAATGCCCCGATCCCGGAGCAGCCCCGGTTTGGCGTGTTCCGGATGTGAGGCCCGCCAGATGAACCGCTTGCAGGTCCGCGCGCTGGCGGCCCGAGACTCGATGGAGATGCTGACGGCGCTGCTGCACCGGGCCTATGAGCCGTTGCGCAGCCAGGGCTTTCCGGAGATCTTCACCAACCAGGCGGTCGAGGCGACGCGGCGTTGCGTGGCGCAAGGCCACTGCCTGGTGGCCGAACGCGACGGAGCGGTGGTCGGAACGGTCACGCTGTGCGGACCCCATGAATCCGGCATCGACGATTTCGCCGGCGCCGACCCCTGGTTGCGCGGCCCCGACACCGCACGGATCGTGCACTTCGCAGTCGACCCACAGCAGCAGGGCGGGGGCGTGGGGCGGCGGCTGCTGCAGGCCAGCGAAGCGCTGTCGCGCGATCAGTCCTACCGGCGCCTGGCGATCGAGATCGCCGAGCCGGGCACGGGGCTGCGGGCGATGTTCCGGCACCAGGGCTATGTTCAAGTGGCGCAGGTGCAGCGCCCAGGGCGCCCGTATCGCACGCTGATCCTGCTCAAGACGTTTGACCGTTCACCGTTGCGCGAACAGTTGCAGTTGATGGCCCGCTACCACCTGTGGGCCACACGGCAGTTGCTTCGCGCGGTCGATGCCCTGCCCGAAGCCGACTACCGGCGTGACGTCGGGCTGTTTTTCAAGAGCGTGCATGGCACCCTCAACCACATGCTGCTGGCCGAGGACCGCCTTTGGGTGCCGCGCTTCAAACTGGGGCAGTCGCCGAGCATCGCGCTGGACACCGAGGTCGAGCCCGACCGCGCAGCCCTGCACAGCGCGTTGGTCGAAGCCGTGCTGGCGTGGCTGATGCTGCTGGAGGAATGGCCTGAAGCGCGCCTGCACGGCAGCCTGGCCTATCACCGCAGCGACGGACTGGCTTGCGAGTTGCCCTTCGCGCCGACCCTGATGCATGTTTTCAACCATGGCACCCATCACCGGGGGCAAGTCACGGCCGCGATCACGGCGATGGGCGGACAGGCACCCGAACTGGATCTGGTTCGGATGCTGCAGGAACAACGTTCGTTGGACTGAGCTGCTCACGTTTCCTTCATTTCCACCGTCTCCCGCCACCCCCTCATGACGATCACCATCGAAACACCGCTGCGCCGAACCTGGGCACGGCCTGGCGCACCGGGCCCACGTCGGCCACCCTTTGCCGATGCGATGCGGAATCGGCCGGCTGGCACACCCCCGCCGTGCAGGTCCACCTGCGTGTCGACGGCCTTCGGTCGGCCGCGATGAGCACGCTGCAGGTGCTGCGGCCGTCGCCGCAAGTGGCCGAGGTCTGGCTCGACCGGCCCGACGTCCGCAATGCCTTCAACGCCGAAACCATTGCCGAACTGACCCGGACGTTCGAAGTCTTGTCCGACGATGTCGATCTGCGTGTGGTCGTGCTCGGCGGGCGCGGCAAGGCTTTCTGCGCCGGTGCCGACCTGGCCTGGATGCGCGACATGGCCGGCTACAGCTGGGATCAGAACCACGAAGACGCGCGCCAGCTGGCGCAGATGTTGTGGACCATCTGGCGCTGCGCGGTGCCGGTGGTGGGTCGTATCCACGGTGACTGCTACGCCGGCGGGGTCGGCCTGGCTGCGGTCTGCGATGTGCTGGTGGCATCCGAAAGTGTGCATTTCTGTCTCTCGGAAGCCCGGCTCGGTTTGCTGCCGGCAACGATCGGGCCGTATGTGGCCAGGGCGCTGGGCGAGCAGGCGTCGCGGCGCTACTTCGTTACTGCCGAACGTTTCTCTGCGGCGCAGGCGCTGCGGCATGGCTTCGTGCACGAGGTCGTCGATCCCGGCGCGCTCGACGCGCGGGTGGCCGAACTGGTGGCGGCGCTGGTGGCCAACGGCCCGGCGGCCACGCGCGCCTGCAAGCGCCTGGTTCAGGACGTGGCAGGCCGTGAGATCGACGCCGCGCTGCGCGAGAACACCGCGCGCCGCATCGCCGACATCCGTGCCAGCGACGAGGGGCGCGAAGGCGTGCAGTCGTTCTTGAACAAACGCGCGCCATCGTGGCTGCTGCCTGCGGCCGCTGAAAAGTCTGCTGCGCCGTTACCCGGTCCGTCTGGGTCGTCGTGAACCCGGAACTGCCGCAACTGGCTGCGGTGGCCGCGGCGCTGGGTTGGGCCAGCGGGGTGCGCCTGTATGCGGTGGTGTTTCTGACCGGCGCGGCCGGCTATCTCGGCTGGATCCCGCTGCCGAGCGGGCTGCAGGTGCTGCAACACCCGGTGGTGTTGGTCGCCAGCTTCGTGATGTTCGCGCTCGAGTTCGTGGCCGACAAGGTTCCCGGCTTCGACAGCGTCTGGGACGCACTGCACACGGTGGTGCGGATTCCCGCCGGAGCAGCGCTCGCGGCAGGCGTGTTCGGTGGCGGCTCGGGCGAGAACGCCGCCGCCTGGGCCACGGTGGCGGCGCTGGCCGGCGGCACCCTGGCAGCCACCGCCCATGCGGCCAAGACCACCACCCGGGCGGCGGCCAACACCTCGCCCGAACCGTTTTCCAACATCGGCTTGTCGCTGATCGACGATGTGGCGGCGCCGACGATGTTGTGGCTGTCGTGGGCCCATCCGCTGGTGTTCTGGCCGGTGCTGGGGGTGTCGATCGTGCTGGCCGTGGTGCTGATCGTGTGGCTGTTCAAGTTCCTGCGTGGCCTGGCAAGGCGCGTTGCGTCGCTGGCACGGGGGATGGCGCAATGAGCAATGGCGAGACGGCGTTGCAAAGTCTGGAGACCTGATGTTCAAGAAGATACTGATTGCCAACCGCGGCGAGATCGCTTGCCGCGTGGCGGCCACCGCGCGCCGGCTCGGCATCCGCACCGTGGCGGTGTATTCCGATGCCGATGCCCATGCGCGCCATGTCCGGGCCTGCGACGAGGCCGTGCATGTGGGCGCTTCGTCGCCGCGCGAGAGTTATCTGCAGTGGCAGCGCATCATCGACGCCGCGGTGGCCACCGGCGCCCAGGCGGTGCATCCCGGCTACGGCTTCCTGAGCGAGAACGAGGCCTTTGCCCGCGCCTGTGCTGCGCACAGCCTCGCCTTCATCGGCCCGCCGGCCGATGCCATCGCCGCGATGGGCAGCAAGTCGGCAGCCAAGTCGCTGATGGAACGGGCCGGCGTGCCGTTGGTACCGGGCTACCACGGCAGTGACAACGACCCTGATTTGCTGGCCGCTGAAGCCGCGCGCATCGGCTACCCGGTGCTGATCAAGGCCAGCAGCGGCGGTGGCGGCAAGGGCATGCGGCGCGTCGATGGCGCGGCCGATTTCGAAGCCGCACTCGCGTCATGCCAGCGCGAAGCCGCAGCCAGCTTCGGCGACGACCACGTGCTGGTCGAGCGCTATGTGACACGGCCACGACACATCGAGATCCAGGTCTTCGCCGACAGCCACGGCCAGTGCATCCATCTGAACGAGCGCGACTGTTCGGTGCAGCGCCGCCACCAAAAGGTGCTGGAAGAAGCGCCGGCCCCCGGCATCAGCGCCGAGCGCCGCGCCGAGATGGGTGCGGCGGCGGTGGCTGCAGCCAGGGCGGTGGGGTATGTCGGGGCCGGCACGGTCGAGTTCATCGCCGAACCCACCGATGACGGCAGCGGCGACCTGCGCTTCTACTTCATGGAGATGAACACCCGATTGCAGGTCGAGCACCCGGTCACCGAGGCCATCACCGGGCTCGATCTGGTCGAGTGGCAGCTGCGTGTGGCCGCCGGTGAGCCGCTGCCGCTGAGGCAGGAGCAGGTGCCGATGCTGGGCCACGCGATCGAGGCCCGCATCTGTGCCGAGAACCCCGAAGCCGGTTTTCTGCCGGCCACCGGCACCCTGAACGTGATGCGCTGGCCGGAGCATGTCTCGTTCGAACGGTCGAGCAGCCTGCCGCGCGTGGACACCGGTTTCGGCGAAGGCGACGCCATCAGCCCGCATTACGACTCGATGGTGGCCAAGCTGATCGTGTGGGGTGAAGACCGTGCGATGGCGCTTGCGCGGCTGGACGCGGCGTTGCAGCACACCCACATCGTCGGCCTGCACACCAACGTGGCCTTCTTGCGGCGTGTGCTGGGCACGCCGTCGTTCGCAACACCCGACCTGGACACCGCGTTGATCGAGCGCGAACATGCCGCACTGTTCGACGCGCCACCGATGCCGCCAGAGGTCGTCGGCGCAGCGGTGGCTGCCCACCTGCTGGCGGCCGAGGCGAAGTTGGAAGACGCCGACCCGTGGTCACGGCGCGACGGCTGGCGCCTGCACGGCGGTGCGCAGCGCCGCATCCCGCTGGAGCTGCAGGGCCAGCCGCTGTCGCTGCTGATCGAACGTCTGCACGACGGCGCCACGGTGCTGCAGATCGGCGAGTCGCGCTGGCCCTTCGCTTCGGTGCGGCTGGCCGATGGCCGCCATGACCTGCAAGTGGGCGAGCGCCGCCTGTCGGCCGCGGTCTACGCCCATGGCGAGCATTACGCGGTCTTCACCGAGGCTGGCAGCGCCACCGTGAAGGCCCATGACCCGATCGCCCATGCCGGGGATGGGGCGGCGGCCAGCGGCGGGCTCGCCGCGCCGATGCCAGGCAAGGTGGTGTCGTATCTGGCGCAGGTGGGCGACGCCGTGCGCCGCGGTCAGCCGCTGGCGGTGATGGAGGCCATGAAAATGGAGCACACGCTGAACGCGCCGCACGATGGTGTGGTGCTGGAGCGGCTGTTCTCGGTCGGCGACCAAGTGGCCGAGGGTGCGGCGCTGTTGCGGTTGGGTCCGCCCGAGGGCGATGCGGCAACGCCCGCTCCGCAAGCCGGACGCTGAGGCCCGGCCGTCAACGAGCGAAAGCCACGGCGCGACAGCCACCGCGCAAAAGCCAAGACCCGAAAGCTAACGCCCCGACGGGGGGCGGCGCGAGAACCAGCGCCGCAGCGCCGACGGAGCGGAGCCCGCTGTGGATCCAGGCGCAGTTGCAGCCTCGTCCGCGCGCGAAGCCGACCCGTTGGCAGTGCCGTTCGCAGCCTTCTTTGCGAACCCATTCGCGGACCCATGGGCAGACCCGCTCGTCGACCCGGCCCCGTTCCGAGGGTCCTTGCCGTTTCCGTTCGGGCGGTGCCCGGTGGGACGTTCGGTGAGCTCGGCGGTCGACACCGTGTCGGGGCTGAGGCCATCGCCATCGCCATCGCCATCGCCATCGACGGCGCCATTGCCGGCAGGGGCGCGGCCACCGATCGCATCGGCCTGACGGCGCAACGCGCGGCGCCTTTCGCGCCCGCCCGGTGCGCTGCCTCTGCCCCGGCCCATGCGGCGGTCCCGCAGACCGTTGCGCCGTTTTTCGGCTTGTCTTTCAGCACGCGTCGTGCGTCGCACCGGTTTCAGCCCGGCGTCGGCCGGCGAACCCAGCGCGGCGCGGAAGTCCCGTGCCAGTTGCGGGCCGGCGCCGTCGTCCAGCGCATCGCACACCAGCAACACGTCGCGCGCGTAGCGGCTGTCCTGCAGCAGCCGCTCGGGTTCGATGCCGACGCCGATCGACTGCTGCAGCAGCAGGTCGATGCGGCCGGCGAGGTCCAGGCAGAGGGCGGTGTCGAGAGGCACGGGCAGAAGGGCGGTTGCGGTGGGTTGCGGCCGGCAATGCAGGCTGCAGTGTGCACGCGACCGGACGGCGAAGGCATCCCCAATAAGGCCGGGGTCAGGCATCTGCGAACATCGGCCCTGCAGGGCGGCGTCCGAATTGATGCGTTTTTCACTGTGTCGTGTCGCGCCATGGGCTCTTTGCGGCGCGCCGTGGCGCGTTATGGCCCGGCTGCCTCCCTGCGCCGCGCTGCCCTCGAACCACCAGGATGCCCCGCCATGTTGCCCACCCATGTCACCCTCATCGAAGTCGGTCCGCGCGACGGCCTGCAGAACGAATCGCAGCCGGTCACGGCCCGCGACAAGATCGAGTTGATCCACAAACTGCAGGCCGCGGGCTGCAAGGAGATCGAGGCGACCAGCTTCGTGAGTCCGAAATGGGTGCCGCAGATGTGCGATGCGCTGGACGTGATGGCCGGCATCGAGCGCCAGCCAGGGGTGCGCTGGTCGGTGCTGACGCCCAACCTGCGCGGATTCGAAGCGGCGCTGCCGACGCGGCCCGACGAGATCGTCGTGTTCGGCGCGGCCACCGAGGCCTTCAGCCAACGCAACATCAACTGCTCGATCGCCGAGAGCATCGAACGCTTTCGCCCGGTGGTGGCGGCTGCGCACGAGGCGGGCATCAAGGTCCGCGCCGCGGTCTCGTGCGCGCTCGGCTGCCCCTACCAGGGCGAGGTCAGCGCCGACGAGGTCGAACGCGTGGTCATGCTCTTGAAGGAGATCGGGGTCGACCACTGCGGCATCGCCGACACGATCGGGGTGGGCACGCCGTTGAAGGTGCAGGCCGCGATGGAGCGCGCGTTGCGACACTTCCCGCTGGTGGAGGTCAGCGGCCATTTCCACGACACCTATGGCCAGGCCCTCGCCAATATCCTGGCCTGTCTGCAGATGGGCATCCACAGCTTCGACGCCAGCATCGCCGGCCTCGGCGGCTGCCCGTACGCCAAGGGCGCCACCGGCAACGTCGCCACCGAGGATGTGCTGTACCTGCTCGATGGCCTCGGCATCCAGACGGGCATCGACATGACCCGGTTGCGCATCGCCAGCGCATACATCTCG
>JBDSMV010000269.1:0-2955 GCA_039915715.1 Rubrivivax sp.
TGGTCGAGTTGGAGACGGCCTACCGCCCGTCGCGCGCGTTCGCACGTGAGTCCGTGACCCTCGTCGCCGAGCCCGGCGTCGTCGACGCGGGCGCCGAAATGCCGCGCCTCTTCGGCGAGCTGGAATACCAGCTCGAGAACGATGTCGCGACGGCCGCGTGGTCGATGACCGCGAGCGACTGCCGCGACCTCGTCCTCGCTGGCAACACCATCGCCGGCCAGGCTCCCGCCGACCGCGTCGCAGAATTTTTCTCCGCCACCTGCGCCTTCTGGACCGAGTGGATCGCTTACTGCCGCTACAGAGGCCCGTTCGAGGAGGCAGTGCGACGCAGTGCGCTGACCCTCAAGCTGCTGACCTACGCACCGACTGGCGCGATCGTGGCGGCGCCGACAACATCTCTGCCCGAAGGACTCGGTGGCGAGCGCAACTGGGACTACCGTTATTGCTGGGTGCGCGATTCCTCGTTCGCGCTGTATGCGCTCGCAGTGCTCGGCTACGGCGGCGAGGCCCGCTGCTTCCACGAGTTCCTGCTGCGCGCCATCAGCCGATCGCTTCCGGAGGTCCGTCCGCTGTACGGGATCGATGGCGCGCTCGACCTGGCCGAGACAACGCAGGATCATCTGGAGGGTTACGCCGGAAGCGCCCCGGTGCGCCAGGGCAATGGCGCCTACCTGCAACGCCAGATCGACGGCTATGGACAAATCCTCGACCTGGCCATGTTGTACCAGTCACTCGGCGGCAAGCTCGACCGGCAATACCGGCGGCTACTGGAGGCCGTCGCGAGTTTCATCGCCGCGCACTGGTGCGAACCCGATCAGGGCATCTGGGAGATGCGGGGGCCGCCGCGGCACCATGTCCACAGCAAGCTGATGTGCTGGGTCGGTCTCGACCGGGCGGCCCGTTTGCTCGGCGAGCACTGGCAACCGGCTGCGAAAGAGATCGCCGATGACATTCGCTCCCGAGGCGTCTCGGCGAACGACAGCGCCCTGCAGCAGGCCTACGACGGCGGCACCGACGCGGCCGTGCTGCTGGCGCCGATGCTCGGCTTCGCCACGCCGCCGGGTGCCCTGGAGGCCACCATCGCGCGCGTGCGGCGAACGCTCGGGCGCGGCGAATTCATCGGGCGGTACGTCGGCGAGGACGGCCTCGAAGGCGAGGAAGGCGCGTTCCTCGTCTGCAGCTCCTGGCTGATCGATGCCGAGCTGGCCGCCGGCCGCATCGACATCGCACGCGGCATGCTCGAAAAGCTCGTCGGCTGCGCCAACGATGTCGGCCTGTATTCGGAAGAAGTCGTGCCCGACGACGGCCGCATGCTGGGCAACTTTCCGCAGGCGCTGACGCACCTCGGGCTGATCGGCAACGTCATCAACCTGCAGCTGGCGCAGCGCCATGGCGCCCAGCGCCTCGCCGGCAGCTACGCCGACCGCGCCCATGCCGCGGTCTGGGCGACCTTCGGCTGGCGCGGCGTTCTCGCAGGGATGCTGGCGTCGCGGCGCTTTGCGCGGGTCTTCTCCTCGCGGTGCTCGAAGCTCGCCTGGCCCTGAGCAGTTCGGGCTATCCGGCCCCCAGCTCGGTCGTCCGCGTCACGATGACGCCGGTGCAGTGAGGAGATGGGGCCGGGCAGCGAGCGATCAAACAGCCGGACGTCGCTCGAGGTCTGGCGCTGTATCAGCCACCAGCCGGCCGTACGTCCAGCCGAGGACGGCGCCAAAAATCAGGTGCAGCACCAGCGTCATGATCGGCGCCATCGGCCCCATCGACATGCCGAACATGCCGGCGCCAGCCATCGGCATCAGTACCAACATCATCGCCAGCCACCCGGCCACCGCGATCAGCACGCCGTGAATTGTCGAGCTGCGCCCCGGCAGCTGCGCATCGAGCAGCGCGATGGCGATGCCATAGCCGACGACGCCGATCACGAAGTGCGCGATCCAGCCCAGCAGCGGCATCCCCGGCGATCCCATCATCGTCGCCAGCATCTTCGGCAGATCCAGCTCGGGCAGGAAACCCATCATTGACTTCAACACCATCAATGCCGACAGCACCACCGTCGCGGCCAAGCCTGCGATGAATCCTTTTCCAATCATGGCTCTCTCCCTTTGGTTTCAAGAAGGATGCCGTCGGTGGACGGCGCGGGTACGGGTTTCGGCGACCGCTTTGCGTCAGGCCGTTCCTCGGATCGGGTAATCCTTGTCGATCACGAACCGCACGCCCTTGAGCAGCGACTTGAGGTCCGGACGGGCAAAGGGCGCGTTCGACACTTCCACGACCTGGACCTGGCCTTTCGGGTTCAGAACGAAAATGCCCGGCTCGGAGAACGGGCGATCGGTTTCCGCGGCCGAGCGCGGATTGGACACGTACAGTCCCAACTGGCGCATGTGCTCGACCGACAGGTCGTAGCCCACAGGAAAGGTCCATCCGCATTCCGTCACTTCGGTTTCGGCCTTGTCGCGGCTGTCGGCCGAAACGGCGGAGACCGCAATCTGCGATGACTTGAAGTCGTCGAGCATCTCTTGAAGGGTGTCGAGGTAAGCCTTGCACAACGGGCAATGCTTGCCGCGGTACACCACCAGCATGCGCCAACCGGACGCACTGGACGGCTCGACACGCCCGCCTCCGACGGCGTCCCAGCCAATCGAGGGAAAGTTTGCGCCCGCACCCATCTTCCGATCATCCATGGTCATTTGCCTGTTTTTTGAGTCACGCCCGAAAGCGGGCGCGTGCTCTTGGAGAGCCTACGCCTGTGTCTGCGCGAGCGCCAGACGGGTACGCCCGCCGACGCCGGCGGGCGAGCCGCGACTTCGGGTCAGAAGATCCGTGCGGGCCGTCGTCGGCTGTGCCGCGCATCGCTGAAAATGGCGACGTCTCATTGCCTCTGAACCAAGGAACCCCGCCATGCCGCTTGAAGTGATCGAATTCGAGACTGCGCCGAACCCGTCGGCCAGCGTCATCGTG
>JBDSMV010000280.1:0-6175 GCA_039915715.1 Rubrivivax sp.
CCGGCCCCCAGCGGAAATACATGATCCGCGAATGCTCCAGGAAACGGCCGACCACCGAGCGCACGCGGATGTTTTCGGACACGCCCGTCAAGCCAGGCGGCAGCATGCAGGCGCCGCGCACGATCAGGTCGATCTGCGCCCCGGCCTGCCCGCAAGCCACGAGTGCATGGATCAGCGGCGGGTCGGTCAGGGCATTGACCTTGACGACGACGCGCGCCGGCGCACCGGCCCGCGCGGCTTCGGCCACCTGGGTCAGGTGCCGCAGCAGTCGCTTGTGCAGCAGAAAAGGCGCCGTCAGCAGGTGCTTCGGCGCACGTACCTTGGTCTGGCTGGCCAACTGCAGAAACACCGCGTCGGCATCCGCGGTCAGACCGGGGTCTGCAGTCAGGTAGCCGATGTCGGTGTACAGGCGCGAGGTGCGGGCGTTGTAGTTGCCGGTTGAAAGGTGCGCATAACGTCGCAGCCGGCCGCCCTCTCGGCGCGTCAGCAGCATCAGCTTGCCGTGGGTCTTCAAGCCGACGATGCCGTACACCACCTGCGCGCCCACCGCTTCGAGTTGTTCGGCCCAGTTGATGTTGGCTTCTTCGTCGAAGCGGGCCTTCAGCTCCACCACCACCAGCACTTCCTTGCCGCGCCGCACAGCCTCGATCAGCAGGTCCATCAGCACCGACAGCGTGCCGGTGCGGTAGATGGTTTGCTTGATCGCCAGCACATCGGGGTCGTAGACGGCTTCGCGCAGAAACTGCACCACCGGATCGAAGCTCTCGAAAGGGTGGTGCAGCATCACGTCGCCCTGCCGCAGCCTCTGGAAGATCGACCCGCCGCGCGGCAGCCGCCGCTCGGGCCAAGCGGAATCGAAGGGCGGAAAGCGCAACGCGTCGGCATCGGCCTGGTCGATCAACTGGTTCAGACGCACCAGGTTGACCGGCCCGTTGACCCGATACAGCGCGTCTTCTGGCAGATCGAATTCGAGCCGCAGCATGCGGTGCAATTCGGGTGGGCAGGTGCTGACCACTTCGAGCCGGATGGCACGGCCGAAGTGGCGCGTGGTGAGCCCCGTGCGCAATGCCTGGCTCAGGTTGATGACGTTGTCGTCATCGACTTCAAGGTCCGAGTCGCGGGTGACGCGGAACTGCGAGAAGTGTTCGACCTTGCGACCCGGAAACAACTCGGCCAGGTGGGCGCGGATCACGCTGGTCAGCAGCACGAAGCCCTGGCGCCCGGGGGTCAGTTCGGCCGGCAGGCGGATCACGCGCGGCAGCACCCGCGGCACCTTGACGATGGCGATGCGGTTGTCGCGCCCGAAGGCATCACGCCCGTCGAGCCGGGCGATGAAGTTCAGCGACTTGTTGGCGACCAGCGGAAACGGATGGCTGGGGTCGAGGCTGACGGGCACCAGCAGGGGCCGCACCTGGTTCTCGAAAAAGTCCGCAACCCATTCGCGCTGCGCCTTGTTGCGCTCGGCATGGTTCAGCACCACGATGCCCTGTCGCTGCAGTGCCGGCATCACGATGTCGTTGAAGACCGTGTACTGCTCGTCGATCAGCGCGTGCGCGGCGGCGGCCACCTGCACCAGGTCGGCGCGGGTGACGCCCGAACCCGGCAACCGCGTGGCTTCGACGATGTCGGCCACCCGCACCTCGAAGAACTCGTCCAGGTGGGATGAGACGATCGTGATGTAGCGCAGCCGCTCCAGCAGTGGCACATCGTCGCGCCGGGCCTGTGCCAGCACGCGGGCGTTGAACTGCAGCAGCGACTGCTCGCGGTTCAGCAGGCGCAAATCGGGCGGCGCCGGTGGCTCACCGGCCGGCGGCGACTGCCGGGAAGCGGCGGATGCGTCTTCGGTCATCGCCGCAGTTTAGAGAAGCTGCAGGTCATCACCGTGACATGAACCAGACCCCGCGATGGATCAGTCGCCCAGCAACTTTCCGCTTCGCAACGCCTGCTGTCCGGCGATCTTGGCCACCGGTTTGCCCGCGGTGGCCCAGCGCGTGTCGATGCGCGCGAACAGCAGCCCGGCTGCCTGCGCCCGCACCGCATGCGTCGTGCCGCTTTCCACGTCGACGATCTCGGCCACGGTGCCGCCGGCCTCGATGCGTTCGCCCGGGTCGCGGCTGAACACCAGCACACCGCTGGCAAGTGCCAGCAACGGCTCGCAACCTGCGAGAGGGGTCGCTTGGCACAACAGCGGCGGCAACGCACCAGGCGTGCCGAGCACCACTCCGCGGCGACGCAGGAATTCGATCAGTGCCGCTGCATCCTGTTGCGCCAGCCTGTGGTCGGTGTCGGCGGCACCGCGCAGCTCGACCGTGGTCGCGAAACACGCCAGCGGCAGCGGGTGCGCGGCGAAGCGCTGCTGCAGCGCCAGCCACGGCCGGCTGCAGGCTTCGTCGAACGGGCAATCGCCGCAGTCGGTGGCCAGCAGGATCGCCCGCGCTCCCAGCAACGCGCCCAGTTCTTCGCACAGACCTTGCTGCGGGGTCAGCCCGTACAGGTGCAGCAACGCATCGGCGTCGGTGTGCAGGTCCAGCACGATGTCGGCATCCACCGCCAACTGCAGCAGGCGGCGCTTCAGGTCGGCTGCCGGGTGCGCGGCGGTCAGGGCTGCAGCCGCGTCGCGCAGTGCCTGGCGCACCAGCGCCACATTGGCCGCGGCGTCATCGCCCAGGCGGCCTTCGACCGCGGCTGCAACCGCTTCGGTGAGGTCGGGCACTTCCCGGTTGAAGTTGACGCCGTCACGCAGGTCGAAGCGGCCCACATGCTGCCCAAGCACCCGCTGCGCCAGGCCGAGCGGGTTGGCAAACGGCACCAGCACCACCTCGCCGACAATTTGCCCGGCACCGTCCAGCGCCTGCAATTGCGACCGCAGGTGGTGGGCCACCAGCATCGCCGGCACCTCGTCGGCATGCAGCGCAGCCTGGATGTAAGCCTTCGGCCCGCTGCCGGGCTGGCCGAAATGCAACACCGTCAACTGGTGCCGCAATCCCGGTGACCCGGGGCCGAACGTGAGGGTTTCGACCTTCAAGCAGCAGCCTTCAAAGCGCCAGCAGGTGGGTGCGGTAGTGCACCAGTTCGTCGATCGATTCGTGGATGTCGGCCAGCGCAGTGTGGGCCTGCGCCTTCTTGAAGCTGCTCATCACCGCCGGCTTCCAGCGCCGCGCCAGTTCTTTCAAGGTGCTGACATCCAGGTTGCGGTAATGGAAGAAGGCTTCCAGCGCGGGCATGGTGCGGACCATGAAGCGCCGGTCCTGGCAGATGGTGTTGCCGCACATGGGGCTCTTGCCCTTGGGCACGTAGGCCTGCAAAAACTCCAGCACACGGCGTTCGGCTTCGGCTTCGTCGATGGTCGACAAGCGCACCCGCTCGGTGAGCCCGCTCTTGCCGTGGGTGCCGGTGTTCCAGGCGTCCATCGCAGCCAGCACCGCGTCGCTCTGGTGGATCGCCAGCACCGGTCCTTCGATGCGCACGTTCAGGTGCGGGTCGGTGACCACCACCGCGATCTCGATGATGCGGTCGGTGTCGGGCAGCAGGCCCGTCATCTCCAGGTCGATCCAGACCAGGTTGTGGTCGGCGGAAGCAAGCGCGGGGTCGGTCATGTCGAAGGGTGGGTGCGTGGGGCAACTGGCATTCTCGCTGACACCCCAAACTGCGAATCCGACTGCGACCCCAACTGCGACTCCGACTGCGACCGCGACTGCGACCTAAACTGCGCCTCGATGCAGGCCACCACCGTCACCCTCGCTTTTGCAGCCGCCGTTCTGCTGTCGCTGGCCTGCAAGTTCTGGCTCGCCACGCGCCAGATGCGGCATGTGGCCCGGCACCGCGATCAGGTGCCCAACGCATTCGCCGGCACTGTCACTCCGGAAGCCCACCGCCGCGCCGCCGACTACACGCTCGCCAAGGGCCGCTTCGGCATCTTCGCCACCGCCCTCTCCAGCGCCGTGCTGCTGGGCTGGACCCTGCTCGGTGGACTCGATGCGTTGAACCACGCGGTGCGCAGTGGGATGGGGCCTTCGGCCGGGCCACTGGTCACTCAACTGGTGCTGCTGGCGGCCTTTGTCGTCATCAGCGCGCTGATTGAAATGCCGCTGGAGGGGTGGAGCACCTTTCGCATCGAGCAGCGTTTCGGCTTCAACCGCAGCACGCTGAAGCTGTGGCTGGCCGATCAGTTGAAGGCGGCCGCTGTCGGGGCGTTGGTCGGGCTGCCGCTGGCGGCGTTGATCCTGTGGATCATGGGCGCGTCCGGGGGGCTGTGGTGGCTGTGGGCCTGGGGCGCGTGGGTGGCGTTCAACCTGGTGCTGCTGGTGCTCTACCCCACCGTCATCGCCCCGCTCTTCAACAAATTCGAGCCGCTGGCCGATGCCAACCTCAAGACCCGTGTACAGGCCTTGATGCAGCGCTGCGGCTTTGCGGCCAAAGGCCTTTTCGTGATGGACGGCAGCCGCCGATCGGCCCATGCCAACGCCTACTTCACCGGTCTGGGCGCCAGCAAGCGGGTGGTGTTCTTCGACACCCTGCTGCAGCGCCTGAGCCCGGCCGAGGTCGAAGCGGTGTTGGCGCACGAGCTCGGGCACTTCAAGCACCGCCACGTGCTCCAGCGCATGGCCGGCATCTTCGGCTTCAGCCTGCTCGGGCTCGCGCTGCTGGGCTGGCTGGCGCAGAACCCGGCCTTCTATCTGGGCCTGGGCGTGGAGCCGAACCTGGGTGCACCCAACGACGCGCTGGCGCTGCTGCTGTTCATGCTGGCGCTGCCTCCCTTCGTCTTCTTTCTGTCGCCGTTGATGGCGTGGTGGTCGCGCCGCCATGAGTTCGAAGCCGATGCCTATGCCGCCGAGCAGGCCGACGGGCGCGACCTGGCCAGCGCGCTCTTGAAGCTGCACGAAGACAACGCCGCCACGCTGACCCCCGACCCGCTGTACGTGCGCTTCTACTATTCGCATCCGCCGACCTCCGAGCGGCTGGCGGCGCTGCCGCAGCCCGCGCCGGTCACCTGAAGGCCCATGCGACCCCGCGCGGCCGCCTGTCGCCCAGACCTGAAGCCAACGACACCCACTCCATGAACGAACTCGCCACCCGCAATTGCCGCCCGCTCGAAGGCCACGCGCCGATGGGCGATGCCGAGATCGAGCAGCTCCTGGCGCAGGTCGAGGGCTGGTCGCTGGTCGACGGCGCGATCCAGAAGCGCTTCGAGTTCGAGGATTTCCACCGCTCGGTCGGCTTCGCCAATGCGGTGGCCTGGGTCGCCAACACGCAGGACCACCACCCCGACCTGGCGCTGAGCTACGACAAATGCACGGTGCGCTTCTCCACCCATTCGGTGGGCGGCATCTCGATCAACGACTTCATCTGCGCCGCCCGGGTCAACGCGCTGCAGCGCTGATGGGCGCCAAGGCTGGGGTGGCCCCGGGTCCGCCGTTGCGGGCGGGTCTGGTGGTGGCGGCGCACGGCCGCCATGTGATGGTCGAAGCCGAAGGCGCAGACCGACAGCCAGAGCGCGTGCTTTGCCAGTTGCGCGGCAGAGGGCGCGCGCCTGGGCACAACCCGTCAGGCGATCTGGTGGTGGGCGACCGCGTGCAGTGGCGTGTGACCGGCGACGGCGGGGTGGTCGAAGCCACCGAGCCGCGCCGCAACCTGCTGTTCCGCCAGGACGAGTGGCGCAGCAAGTCGTTCGCGGCCAACCTCGACCTGATGCTGATCCTGGTGGCGCCCGAGCCCGTCTTCAGCGAGTCGCAACTGAGCCGCGCGCTGATCGCCGCTGCCGACGCCGGCATTCCGGCCTTGATCGGCCTCAACAAGACCGACCTGGCTTCTGCGCCTCTGGCGCGCAAGCGCCTGGCACCGTACCTGGCGATGGGCATCGACGTGATCGAGCTTGCTGCCCGCCGTCAACCCGACGCCACGCGCGACGCGCTGCAACCCTGGCTGGCGGGCCGCACGACCCTGATCCTCGGGCCCAGCGGCATGGGCAAGAGCACGCTCGTCAACCTGCTGGTGCCGAGCGCCGCGGCGCAGGTGGGCGAGATTTCGATCGCACTTGGCACCGGTCGACACACCACCACCAGCAGCACCTGGTACTGGCTCGACGACGCCCGCAGCGCGGCCTTGATCGACTCCCCGGGTTTTCAGGAATTCGGCCTGCACCAGATCGAGCCCGAACGGCTGGCCACGCTGATGC
>JBDSMV010000353.1:0-3821 GCA_039915715.1 Rubrivivax sp.
GACAGGGCCACGTCGTAGTCGAGCCCGGCCTGCACCGTGAACTGCTTGAAGATGCCCGGCACGCCGCCCCAGGGGTGGGGCTCGAAAGCGTTGCTGCCGGCCGGGTTGGCGGCCCACATCGCTGCGGTCAGGTCGCGCACATTGGCGGCGTTGTAGCTCATCACCGGGTCGATGCGGCCAAACGTGTAGCTGTTGCCGACGAACAGCACCGAGATCGGGTCGGCGCGCGCCGGCGTGGCAGCCGTTAAGGCGAGGGCGGCGCAGGTGCCGAGCAGCAGGGCAAGACGGGACATGTTCGGATCTCCTTGAAGGGGGCTGCAATTTCAGACCCCGCAGATCAGCGGCAGCGCATCGCCGATCGGGGTACGGACAACGGCGTCGGCCAAACCGTCCATCGGCGTCGGCTGGTCGTTGACGATCACCACCCGCGCGCCGACCTCTTTGGCATGCGGCACGGCGCCGGCAATCGGGAACACCTGCAGTGTGGTGCCGATGGCCAGCAGCACCTGCGCATCGGCCACGGCCGCCATCGCGCGTTCGATGACCTCGGGCACGAGCATCTGGCCGAACTAGATCGTGTCGCTCTTCAGGATGCCGCCGCAAGCAGCGCAGGCCGGGTCGGCTTCGCCGTTGCGCACGCGCTGGAGCACCGGCTGCATCGGCGTGCGGTCGCCACAGCCCATGCACACCACGCGGTGCATCGTGCCGTGAACCTCGACGATCCGATCGGCGCTGTTGCCGGCGCTGTGGTGCAGACCGTCGATGTTCTGCGTGATCAACGCATGCAGCTTGCCTCGCTGCTCCAGCGCCAGCAGCGCGCGGTGTCCGCCGTTGGGCTGCGCATCCCATGTGGCACTGTGCAGGCGCGCCTGCCAGGCATCGACGCGCACCTGCGGGTCGGCCAGGTAATGCTGCAGGGTCGACTGCTGCTCGGCCTTCGGGTTGCGTGTCCACACACCTTGCGGGCCGCGAAAGTCCGGGATGCCGGAGTCGGTGGAGATGCCGGCACCGGTCAGCACCACGACCCGATCGGCGGCATCGACCCAGGCGCGGGCTTGCTCGATCGGGTGTAAACCGGAGGTCATGGCTGGGACGCGCAGCGCGACACCACGGGCCCCACGGCACACCCGGAGGGTCGAGTGCCTCCAGGTCGTCCAAATCCTTGAGACGGCCGGCTGCGCGTTTGTCGGTCTTGAAGTCTTGCAGGCCGATGAAGTGCATCCGCACCCCGTCGACCAGCATCGTTTCCCGCCGCTCCCAGCATGGGCGGGCGCGGATGCGCATGCGCAGCCAGTGCGTAGCCGCCTACGACGAGGTACTCAACCCGGTTCGCGGCGAGACACTCGGCAAATTCTCTGAAGTCTCTGTTCAGCATCGCTGCCCGAATCACTGATTCATGCTGCTGTCGCAGCACTTCCACCGCCGCCACATGCTCTGCCATTGGACGCGACAGCCAGTACGCCAGATCGGCCGCCGGCTGCGGGTCGCGGGGGAGGCGCGCTACCGTTCATTTCATGGCGCCATTATCCGGTGGTCACTCGGCAGAACCTGCATCTGGAACGGGAAGGACCGCTGAGCCACAACAGGCTCAGCGCTGCAGCCAGGGCTTGCGCATCAGCGGTGCCAGCGGTGTCGGCTGGGCCGCGGCGGCATCGAACGGGTGCAGGGTCTGGCCGCCGAAGCCGGCGCGGATCTTCAGCACGTAGAGCCTTGTCTCGGCATAGGGTGGCACGCCCAGATAGCGCTCCACCGCGCGTTCACCGGCGTTGTAGGCGGCGGCCACAAGGGTCACGTCGCCTTGAAAGTACGCCATCAACCAACGCAGATAGGCCATGCCGCCGCGCAGGTTCTGCACCGCGTCCTTGGCGTTGCGCACGCCGAAGCGGGTGGCGGTGTCGGGCATCAACTGCATCAACCCCATCGCGCCCTTGGGCGACAGCGCCTGACTGTCGAAGTTGCTCTCGGTGGCGATGAAAGCCAGCACCAGTGCCGGGTCGAGCTTGTACTCGGGCGCCACCAGTTGCACGAAGCGCACGATCACCGGTGGTGCGTTGGTGGGTGGTGGGATGGGCAGGGGCAGTCGCTGTGCAGCCGACCCACGGCCGGCGGGTTTCTTCGGTGGCGCTGCTGCCGATGCCACGGCGTCCTCTTCGGGCTGCAGCAGGCAGGCCGGCGGCGGGCCCTGCGGCGCGCCCATCCGCGCAAGGATGTTCTTCGCCTGCTCGAAGCCTTGCTCAGCGGCGGCTGCAAACAGGTGCGCAGCTTGCGCTTCGTCGCGGGCGACGCCGCGGGAGTTGGTCAGCATCCAGGCCAGGTTGACTTGCGATTCGGCGTCACCGTACCGTGCCGCCCGGCAGTACAGCTCGGCCGCGCGCACAGGGTTGCGCGGCTGGCCATCGCCGTGTTCCAGCGCGATGGCTTCGAGCCGCCAGCCCTGCACCTTGGCCGGCACCACCGGTCCGATTTCGGGGGGCGGTGTGGCGGGCCGGGGCAAGTCTTCCAGCGTCGGCACCTGGGCCGATGACGCTGCGGCGAGCACCAGCAGTGCAATCGCAAGGAGGGTCTGGCAGAACGGCGTGGGCTGGCGAGGGGTCTTCACCGACCGAAGTCTAGACAGCCTGTCGCGTGCGCCGCCTCACGCTTGATGCGGCTCGAACGTGTTGCTGGTGCATTCGTTCGGTCGACGCCATCATTGACGCGAACGCTCGCGCATGCGCGCTCCACCTGAAGCGTTCCCGCAGCAGTTCAATCCAACCCCCACTCGAGGAGACACGACCATGCGTTCCACCCGCAGCTTTGCCGACCACCTGGACCCGGCCATCGGCCCCAAGCGCATCCTGGCACTCGACGGTGGCGGCCTGCGCGGCGTGCTGACCCTCGGCATGCTGCGCGAGATCGAAACCACGCTGCGCAAGCAGCATGGCGACGACCCGGCGTTCCGCTTGTGCGACTACTTCGACCTGATTGCCGGCACCTCGACCGGCGCCATCATCGCCGGGGCGCTGTCGCTGGGGATGTCGGTGGACGAGGTCTACGAACACTACTTGAACCTCGGCAAAGTGGTCTTCAAGCGCACGCTGACGCGCTGGGGCGCGCTGCGAGCCAAGTTCGACGGCGGCAAGGTCAAAGAGGCGCTGATCGGGGTCTATGGCGATCGCCTGCTGGACAGCGCCGACTTTCGCACCGGGCTGCTGGTGGTCTGCAAGCGCCTGGACACCGGCAGCACCTGGCCGATCACCAACAACCCCGGCTCGCGCTACTTCAAGGCCGGCACCAAGGCGACCACGATTCCCAACCGTGAGTACCCGTTGTGGCAGGTGGTGCGCGCCAGCACCGCAGCGCCGAGCTTCTTCGACCCCGAGACGATCCGCATCGGCCGCGCCGCAGACGGTCTCAAGGCGGTCACCGGCGACTTCGTCGATGGCGGAGTCAGCCCGCACAACAACCCGGCGCTGCAGGCGCTGATGGTGGCGACGATGGAAGGCTACCGGCTCAACTGGCCGGTCGGTGAAGACCGCTTGCTGGTGGTTTCGGTCGGCACCGGCAAGGCCGACGCCGAAGTCGGCCACGCCGGCATCCTCGCCAGCACCGCGGCCTTTCACGCCGTGTTGTCGCTGACAGCGCTGATGGAAGACTGCGCCGACACGGTCGAGACGGTGATGCAATGGCTGTCGCGCAGCCCCACCGCCCGTGCCATCGACCGCGAGATGGGCGCCGCTGTGCCGCCGTTGGGCGGCGTGCCGATGTGCACCTACCTGCGCTACAACGTGCTGCTGCAACCCGACTGGTGCAAACAGAACCTCGGCGAGACCTTCACGGCC
>JBDSMV010000195.1:0-8258 GCA_039915715.1 Rubrivivax sp.
CCCAACGGTGCTTTGCGCGTGGTGCTGAAGAACGCTGCGATCAAGGCCGGCGAGGCCACCGCCACCGCCACTGCAGACGCCCGCGTGGCAGCGTCGGGACAGGTGCAGGTGCTGAGCAAGGGCGAACTTTCTCGCTTCGATCCGGGTGTCTGGCTGGCCGAAGCCGTGGGCCGCGGGCCGAGCGAATTGAACGGTGGCTGGGACGCCGACCTGACCATCCCGCCGGCGCCGAAGGCAACGCCGCGCAAAGGCGCCGAGCCGTTGCCCGAGCTGATTCCAGGGCTGCCACCAGGCTTGAACGGTAAGGTGCGGGTGCGGCTGGACCCGAGTCGGGTGTCGGGCCTGCCGCTGCAAGGCGAAGCCACACTCACGGCCGCTGCCACCGCGCTCGACGTGCTGGCCGCCTTCCAGGCCGGTGCCAATTCCGTCAAGGTCGACGGCAGCGCGTCGGCGCCCAACGGCAGCGGCAAGACCGCGGTCGCGGGCATGGAACGCTGGAAGGTGGATGTGGATGCGCCGGTGCTGGCCGATCTGGCACCGCTCAAGTCGTTTCTGCCCGCGTCGGGGCCGAATCAGCCGGCCTGGTTTCCGAAGAACGGCAAGCTCAGGATCCAGGCCACCGCCAACGGCCGCTGGCCTGCGCTGACCACCGAAGGCACGCTGGCGCTGTCCGATTACGCCAGCCCCGCGTTGGCGGTGGGCAAGGCCGATGCGCGCTGGACGTTCTCGGGCATTGAGCCCAATGCCCCGCTCGGCCTGCAGGCCACCCTGACCGACCTCGTGCAGGGGCAGCAGCGCATCGAGCGCTTGCAGGTGGCGCTCGACGGCACCCCCCGCGCACACAGCTTGACGGTCGACGCCACGAGTCCGGTGCGGCCGCCGGAATGGGTCGAGGTCACCAACACCCGCAAGGCGCTTGTCACGCCGGAGTTGCCCGGTCCTGTGGCAGCGTCGGCGGCGGCTTCGGCAACAGCGCCTGCTCCAACGCCGTCGACCCAGGCATCCAAGGGCAGCAGCTTCCGTCTGCAAGGCAATGGCGGATGGCGCCCGGAACGACAAGGCGGAACCTGGTCTGGCACTTTGGCGCAGGTGGTGGCGGCGCCGCGGGGTGCGCCGCAGCAGCCGTGGCTGTCGGCCCGCAACATCCAGCTTAGCGTGCAACTCGATGCCGACTACGCGCCAGTCCAGGCGGTGATGCAGCCGAACCGCATCGAAGCTTTCGGCGGCGCACTCGCGTGGCAACAGGCCACGTGGCAGCCTCCGGTGGCCGCGGGCGCCCTGCCGCGCATCGCACTCGACGCGGTGCTGGAACCGCTGCGCGTGGCGCCGTGGCTGGAACGTCTGCAACCGCAGTTCGGATGGAGCGGTGACCTGGCGCTGGCAGGTACCTTCAAGATCCGCAGCAACCGCACCTTCGACGCCGACCTGCTGATCGAACGCGCGGGTACTGGCGACCTGAGCCTGGCCATCGAAGGCGCCCGACGTTCGCTGGGGCTCAAGCAATTGAAGATCGCGCTGTCGACGCACGACGGGCTGTGGGAGCTGACGCAGGCTGTGGACGGTACCAATATTGGCGTCATCAGCGGCAAGCAGACGGTCCGTTCGAGCCCCGATGTGATGGTGCCCGACGCCAAGGCCGAACTGCAGGGCTCGTTGGGACTGGTGGTGCCGCAGTTGCAGGTCTGGGCACCGTGGCTGCCTCCGGGCTGGCGCCTGGCGGGCAAGCTGCAGGCGGGTGCCGTGCTGTCCGGCACAGTGGGGCAGCCCGACTACCGCGGCAACGTGCTGGGCTCTGAGCTGGCCATTCGCAACCTCTTCGAAGGCGTCAACCTTCGCGACGGCGAACTGGCGGTAGCCCTGACCGGCACCGAAGCCACGATCGAAAAGTTCGAGTTCAAGGGCGGCGGCGATGGTGTGTTGCGCGTGACCGGCAAGGCCAGTTTCGGCGCGGCACCGACGGCCGACCTGCGCGTGGTCGCCGACAAGTTCCGCGCCCTGGACCGCATCGACCGCCGGGTGTCTTTGAGCGGCGCAGCCGATGTCGGTTTTCTCCAGAACGCCTTGTCCCTGAAAGGCAAGTTCACGATCGACAACGGACTCATCGACATCACCCAGTCCGGCGCGCCGACCCTGGACGACGACGTGGTGGTCTACAACCTGCCCGGCGGGCCGGCGTCGACCGAACCTCCGAAGCCAACGCCGAAGACCCGCGTCAAGGCCAAGCCCGAGCCCGGTCAGCAGACGGCGTCCACCGGCGCTGCACCGGCACCGAAGCCGTTGACAACCGACATCCGCCTCGCCGTCGACCTGGGCCAGGAACTGCGGCTGCGTGGGCGCGGGCTCAACACTCTCTTGCGCGGCGAACTGGTGATCACCACGCCCGGGGGCGAGCTGGCTATCAACGGCGTGGTTCGGGCCGAAGAAGGCACCTACACCGCCTATGGCCAGAACCTGGTGGTCGACCGCGGGCGCATCTTCTTCACCGGCGAGGTCGGCAACCCGCGGCTGGACATCCTGGCGGTGCGCCCGGACATCGACATCCGTGTCGGCGTCATCGTCTCCGGCCCGGCCACCAACCCGCGCGTGCGGCTGTACAGCGAACCGGGTCTGAACGAGTTCGACACCTTGACCTGGCTGGTGCTGGGCCGCGCACCCGAAGGCCTGGGCCGCGACGACACCGCCCTGCTGCAGCGGGCCGCACTGGCGGTGCTGGCTGGTGACAAGGAATCCGGTGGCGGCGTCATCAACAAACTGGGTCTGGACGAGCTGTCGGTCAGCAACGGCACGCAGGGCGCGGTGGTCAGCCTCGGCAAGCAGATCAGCAAGCGTGTCTACGTCGGTTACGAGAAGGCGCTGGCCGCCACCGGCGGCACCTGGCAGCTGATCTACCGCGTGGCGGGGCGCATCACGGTGCGGGCGCGGGCCGGCACTGACAACGCGATCGACGCGATCTGGACCTGGCGCTGGGATTGAAGCCGGGAACGAAGCCGGCGGTCCGGGCGTCCGGTTTGCCAGCATCGAAGCGGAGCCGCAACTGCCATCTCTCACTGTTTCGCAACCCATTCGAGGCACCCATGATTCGTTCTGTTCTCCCACAGCCGCTCTCGCGCACCCACGCCCTGACCTGCGTGGTGGTGTCTGTCCTGGCCCTGTCCGGCTGCGGCAACGACGCCCTGCTCACCGTCAATGAAGGCAGCGGCCCACAGCCCAAGTTGCCCGCGCCACAAACCTCGGTGTTCCCGACCGTGAACATCGCCAAGGCCGAAGCCTGGCCCGAAGGCACCCGGCCCACGGCCGCCACCGGATTGGCAGTGACCGCCTTCGCCACCGGCCTGGCCCACCCGCGCTGGGTCACCACCTTGCCCAACGGTGATGTGCTGGTGGCGGAGTCCGACGCGCCACCCAAGCCCGAAGACAAGAACGGCATCAAGGGCTGGGTGATGGGCATCGTGATGAAGGCGGCAGGGTCGAGCCGCAACCCAAGCGCCAACCGCATCACCCTGCTGCGTGACGCCGATGGCGACGGCGTGGCGGAGGTGAAGTCGGTTTTGCTGACGGGACTCAATTCCCCATTCGGCATGGCAGTCGTGGGCGACAAGCTCTATGTCGCCAACACCGACGCGGTGATGGTGTTCCCGTACACCGCTGGCCAGACCCGCATCGAGGCGGCCGGCCAGCAGCTGGTGGCTTTGCCGGCCGGGCCGATCAACCACCACTGGACCAAGAACCTGATTGCGAGCGGCGACGGCAGCAAGCTCTATGTCACGGTGGGCTCGAACAGCAATGTCGCCGAGAAGGGCATGGACAAGGAAGCCGGCCGGGCGGCGATCTGGGAAGTCGACATCGCCACCGGTGCGCACCGCGAATTCGCCACCGGCCTGCGCAACCCCAACGGCATGGGCTGGGAACCCACTACGCAGGTGCTCTGGACCGTGGCCAATGAACGTGACGAGTTGGGCAGCGACCTGGTGCCCGACTATCTGACGTCGGTGCAGAAAGACGGCTTCTATGGCTGGCCGTACAGCTACTACGGTCAGCATGTGGACACCCGCGTGGAGCCGCCCCGCCCCGACCTGGTGGCCAAGGCGATCTCGCCCGACTACGCGCTCGGCCCCCACGTGGCGGCGCTCGGCCTGACTTTCGCCACCGGGCAGCAACTCGGTGCGGCTTATGCCAGTGGCGCGTTCATCGGCGAGCACGGCTCCTGGAACCGCAAGCCCCGAAGCGGCTACAAGGTGGTGTTCGTTCCGTTCGAGGGCGGCAAGCCCAAAGGTCTGCCGCAAGACGTGCTGGTCGGCTTCGTGCAGAACGACAAGGCTTACGGCCGCCCGGTGGGAGTCGACATCGACAAGCGCGGCGCATTGCTGGTGGCCGACGACGTGGGCAACACGATCTGGCGCGTAACCGCCGCCGCGCGTTAGCCGGTCCTGTAGCGCAATTTCGCGACGCGCATGGCCTCTTCGAAGGTCGTCATCTATGGCGCACTGGCCGCCAATGCCTCGATCGCCGTCACCAAGTTCATCGCCGCTGCCTTCACCGGCAGTTCGGCGATGCTGTCCGAAGGCATCCACTCACTCGTCGACAGCGGCAATGCCGTGTTGCTGCTGGTGGGCACCCACCTCAGTGAACGCCCGGCCAGCACCGAACACCCCTTCGGTCATGGCAAGGAGCTGTACTTCTGGAGCCTGATCGTGGCGGTGCTGATCTTCGGCATCGGCGGTGGGGTGTCGTTCTACGAAGGCATCGTCCACATCCGCGAACCGGTGCCGCTGCAAGACCCGCTGTGGAACTACATCGTGCTCGGTGCGGCGGCCTGCTTCGAAGGCGCCAGCTTCGGCATCGCCCTGCGGCAGTTCTTCAAGGAAGCGGGTTCGCGGCCGTTCTGGAACGCGCTGCACGAAAGCAAGGACCCCACCACCTACACCGTGCTGGCCGAAGATGCGGCCGCGCTGATCGGCCTTGCGGTAGCGGGCCTGGGCGTGTGGGCCAGCCACCACTGGCAGTTGCCGGCGCTGGACGGCGTTGCGTCGGTGGTAATTGGTTTGTTGCTCGCGGGCGTGGCGGTGCTGCTGGTGCGGGAATCGCGCGGCCTGCTGATCGGCGAAGGCATTCGCGCCAGCACGGCGGCCGAGATCGAACGCATCGCCAGCGCGCAACCCGGCGTGGTGCGTTGCGGGCCGCCGCTGTCGATGTACATCGGCCGCCAGGAAGTGCTGTTGACCCTGGAGCTGGAGTTCGAAGGCCACACCGATGCCGACCATCTTATGCGCACTATCGAAACCATCGAACAGACCGTGCGCGAACGCTTCCCGGTCATCAAGCGCATCTCGATCGAGGCCCGGCGGCTGCCCGAGCAAGCGCCGGAGGGCTTCAAGGTTTCTGAGGCTTGAAGGTCAGCACCCGCCACAAATAGGCGACGATGATGGCGGCCACGATCAGCATCGTGACCGGACTCAACCAGCCCTGAACCCGCGCGTACTGGCTTTCGAGCCCGTATCCCAGGCCCACCAACAGGCCCACCCACAGCAGGGAGCCTGCTGCCGACCAAGCCAGGAAGGCGGCCAGGTTCATGCGTGCGATGCCGGCCGGCACCGAGATCACGCTGCGCACCGCTGGCACCATGCGGCCGAAGAACACCGCCGCGCTGCCATGCCGTTCGAACCAGTCGCTGGCATGGTCGATGTCGTCCGGCGAAACCGCCAACCACCGCCCCCAGCGGCCGGCCCAGCGCTTGAGCCGATCCCCCGTCAACGATCGACCCGCCACATACCAGGGCAGCGTTCCCAGCAGCGACCCGACCGTGCCCGCAGCCAGCACACCGGCCAGGCTCAACTCGCCGCGAGCCGCGCTGAAGCCGGCGAACGGCATGATCAATTCCGACGGAATCGGCGGGAACACGTTCTCCAGCACCATCAAGGCCGCGATGCCCAGGTAGCCGTGTTGTTCGATGAACGAGATGATCCATTGCGCCATGACCCGAGTGTGTCGGGCGCTGGCTGAAGGTGCGCTGAAGTGACCCTGTTGCTGCCGGGCCAACGACCGCTCGGACGGTCAATCTGTCAATCGGTCAATCGGTCAGACACTCAGACCCGCTCCAGCACCAGCGCGATGCCCTGCCCCACACCGATGCACATCGTGCACAGCGCATAGCGCGCCCCGCTGCGCTGCAGTTGATTGACCGCAGTGATGACCAGACGCGCACCGCTGGCGCCGAGCGGGTGGCCGAGCGCAATCGCGCCGCCGTTGATGTTGACGCGCGCATCGTCGTCTGCCAGACCCAGGTCGCGCAGCACCGCCAGACCCTGTGCCGCGAAGGCTTCGTTCAACTCGATCACGTCGATCTGCTCGAGCTTCAGCCCCACCAGTTCAAGCACCTTGCGCGTGGCCGGCGCCGGGCCCATGCCCATCGTGCGCGGCGCCACACCTGCGGTGGCCATGCCGACCACGCGAGCGCGGGGCGTGAGGCCGTGCCGGGTGGCTGCAGCTTCGTTCGCCAGCAGCAGCGCACAGGCGCCGTCGTTGACACCGCTGGCATTGCCGGCGGTGACGGTGCCTTCGGGCCTGACGATCGGCTTCAGCTTCGCCAGGGCGTCGAGCGAAGTTTCGCGCGGGTGTTCGTCGGCTGTCACCTGCACCGTGTCGCCCTTCTTTTGCGCGATCGCGACCGGCACGATCTCGGCATCGAAGAAGCCCGACCGCTGTGCCGCCAGCGCCCGGGTCTGAGACGCCAGCGCCATGCGGTCTTGTGCGTTGCGCTCGATGCCGTGCTCCTGCGCCACGTTCTCTGCTGTCTCGGGCATCGAGTCGATGCCGTATTGCCCTTTCATCAGCTTGTTGACGAAGCGCCAGCCGATCGTCGTGTCGTAGACCGCGTTGCTGCGGCTGAACGCGGTCTCGGCCTTGGGCATCACGAACGGCGCGCGGCTCATGCTCTCGACACCACCGGCAATCATCAACTGCGCCTCGCCGCACTTGATGGCGCGCGCCGCACTGCCGACCGCGTCCAGACCCGAGCCGCACAGGCGATTCAGCGTCGCGCCCGGCACGGTGATCGGCAGGCCCGCCAGCAGCGCCGACATGCGGGCCACATTGCGGTTGTCCTCACCGGCCTGGTTGGCGCAGCCGTACAGCAGGTCGGTGACCGCATCCCAGTCGACGCCGGGATTGCGCTGCATCAGCGCACGAATCGGGATGGCGCCCAGATCGTCGGCACGCACCGACGACAGCGCGCCGCCATAGCGGCCGAACGGCGTGCGAACGGCATCACAGATGAACGCGTCGCGAATTCGGGTGGAGTCGATTCGGGTGTCACTCATGGTCGGTCCTCGGTGAGCCGGTGGTGCAGCAACCACGGGCTGATGCGGTAGCGCTCGCCGCGGTAGGTGGCGTCCAGCGCGCGCAGCACGCCGATCACGCCGTCGGCGCTCCAGCCGCGCAGCCATTCGAAAGGTCCGGCGGGGTAATTCAAGCCGAGCTTCATCGCTGCGTCGGCGCCGTCCGGCGTGCACACGCCCTGCTGCACCGCATCGGCGGCCTCGTTGATCAGCATCGCCAGCGTGCGGGCCACGATCAGGCCGGGGCTGTCGGACAGGCGCAGCGGGGTGAATCCCAACGCATGCAGCCACTGCGGCACCTGATCGACGAATGCGGCGCTGGCATTGGCGCTGACGGCGTAGGCCAACGGCCGGCTTGCGACAGCGACGCCCTCTGCGGTGCCCCTCTCCGTCAGCGACGGCAGCACGAGCGGGCGATCGAAAACCGCGATGTCACGCCGCCCCAAGTGCGCCGCCACTTCCGATGCCGGGCGGCCATCGGTCAGCCTCAGTTGCGCACCATCGATCAACAAACCCGTCCAGCCGCTGCCGTGCTCGCGCGCCGGGCCCCAACCCTGGCCCTTCAACGCCTGCGCCGCCACCTGCTCCAGCGCATCGGCGATGGCGCCGTCGCCATGCACGGTGACTTCAGCAGACGTGGCCGGGGCGTCGTAGACCGGCACCGCCAGCGCCGCGTCACGGTCGGGGTGGGCATAGAAACCGCGCCCGCTCTTGCGGCCCAGCAAGCCGCCCGCCACCATCTCGGCCTGCAGCAACGACGGCACATAGCGCTTGTCATAGAAGTTGGCGGCATAGACCGACTGCGTGACCGCGAAGTTGGTGTCGTGTCCGATCAGGTCCATCAACTCGCACGGGCCCATTCGAAAACCCACCGCCTTCAGGCAGGCGTCCAGCACCCGCGGTGTCGGCGCATGGTCCTGCCCG
>JBDSMV010000414.1:0-7492 GCA_039915715.1 Rubrivivax sp.
CCGGCGCGGTCGTGCTGCAACAGGTGAAAGGCCATGCGTTGCGCCGACTTCACGCCCACCCCAGGCAGTCGACGCAGCGCATCGACAAGCCCATCGAGCGCGATTTCACTCATGCCAAACGAACTCGCGAGGACAAGCCTGGGGGCACACGCGGCCGCCGCCGGGCCGCCCCAAGGCGGCCGCAGCCCGATCCGGGACGGATCGGGCGCTCGCCCCGTCCAAGCCGGCGCAGGCCGGCTCGGAGCCGCGGGGCTCTCCCCACCCCGGGGGTGGCGAAGGCCCGAAGGGACAAGCCTGGGGGCACGTTTAAAAAGGCAGCTTCATGCCCGGTGGCAACTGCATGCCCGCGGTCAGCTTGCCCATCTTCTCGGCGCTGACCTCCTCGGCTCGGCGCACGCCGTCGTTGAATGCGGCGGCGACCAGGTCTTCCAGCATGTCCTTGTCGTCGGCCAACAGACTGGGGTCGATGGCGATCCGCTTGACATCGTGCTTGCAGGTCATCGTGACCTTCACCAGGCCGGCGCCAGACTGGCCTTCGACTTCGACCAGCGCCAGTTCGTCCTGGGCGCGCTTCATGTTGTCCTGCATCGCCTGGGCCTGCTTCATCAAGCCGGCGAGTTGACCCTTCATCATGTCTGTGTTCCTTCTTCAGTGGTGGCGATGGCGTGAGTGTCGGTGGTGGCAGGCGCGGTACCGGCTCGCAGTGCAGGGAACGTCGGCAGGGCCGGATTCAAGTCGATGTCGGCAGTGGTTTGATCGAGCCCGGCACGATGCGGGCGCCTTTGTACTGGCTCAGCAGTTCACGCACCAATGGGTCCTGGCGGATCGATGCCTCGGCGGCGGCCTGGCGGCGATCGCGTTCGGCGGCTTCGCGCAGTGCGGGTGAATCGTCAGGAACGCCGGCTTCGACCCTCAGATCGACCGTATGACCGAGTTCGGCCGCCAGCGCGGTCGCCAGCTTGTCGCGCAGCACTGGACTGCGCAGGCTTTCGCGTTCGACGCGCAAGTGCCAGCAAGCCGGCTCGACGCCTTGGTCTGTGGACACCAGTCCCGACTGAAGCGCCAGCTCCCGCACCAGGGCCATCACCGTGCCCTGGCTGCACAGCCGCATCACCAGGCCGTGCCACTGACTGCCGAGTGCGGGTGGCACGGTGTCGGTCACTGGGGGCGCCCTGGACGCATGTTCGGCCGGAGGCTGAGCAGGCATGGACAGGGCCGGTGGACCGGCTGCCCGCAACGGCGCTGGCCGTGGCAACGGAACGGGCGCCGCCACTTGGCGCGTCGGAGCGGGCACAGAAGACGGCGCAGCGGCCGGCGCGGAAACGGGCGCGGCTGCCGGTGTCGGCACAGCCTCAGGCGGGGACCGACTCGTAGACAGCCCGCTGCCGGATGCGGTTGGAAACGCCAGGAAGCGCAGCAACACCATCGTCAGGGCGGCGTACTCGTCACCCATCAACGACAACTCCTCGCGCCCGTGCAGGACCATGCTGTAGAGCATCTGGGTTTCATCGGGCGCCAGCAGTGGCGACAGCTGGCGCGCGTCTTCGGTCTCGGGATCGCCAGCGTCGAGCGCGCCTGGCACAGCCTGGTCCACCGCCATCTGTTGCAGCAGCAGCGCCATTGCTTCCAGCGTGCCGTTGGCCGACAGCCCCAGCGCACGCAGCCCGTCGACGCCGTCAACCGCTGCCAGCAGCGCTGTACCGTCGCGCTGCGCCAGCGCCTGCAGCAGGCGCCGTACATGGCCGCGGTCGACACTGCCGAGCATGCGTCGAACGCCGTCTTCGGTGAGCTGGCCGCCACCATAGGCGATCGCCTGGTCGGCCAACGACAGGCCGTCACGCATCGACCCGCGCGCGGCTCGCGCCAGCAGTCGCAGCGCGCCGTCCTCGGCCGCCACGGCCTCGGCTTCCAGAACCCGCTGCAGATGCTCGCGCACCGTGTCCGGCGCCATTGGCCGCAGGTTGAACTGCAGGCAACGGCTCAGCACCGTCGGCAGCATCTTCTCGGGGTCGGTAGTGGCCAGTACGAACTTGAGATAGTCCGGCGGCTCTTCCAGCGTCTTCAAGAGCGCGTTGAAGGCATCCTTGGTGAGCTGGTGCGCCTCATCGATCATGAAGACCTTGAAGCGGCCCACGCCCGGCTTGTAGGCGGCGCGTTCGATCAGGTCACGGATCTCGTCGATGCTGCGGTTGCTGGCAGCGTCGAGTTCGATGTAGTCGATGTAGCGGTCAGCGTCGATCTCGGTGCAGGCACTGCAGACGCCGCAGGGGTCGGCGGTGATGCCGCCGGTGCCGTCCGCGCCGGTGCAGTTGAGGCTCTTGGCGAGGATGCGCGAGACGGTGGTCTTGCCGATGCCGCGCGTGCCGGTGAACAGGTAGGCGTGATGCAACCGCTGTTGGTTCAGCGCATTGGTCAGGGCCTGCACCACATGCTCCTGCCCCACCATCTCGGCGAAGCGGCGCGGCCGGTATTTGCGGGCCAGGACGATGGTGCTCATCGTGGTCGATTCTACGGGGGCAGGGATAATCCCGGCCATGACTGAGACCCCTGCCAATGCTGCTGGCGCCCTGCCGAACCCTGCGCTCTCCTACGACCAGTCCGGTGTGCAGTACGAGCTGATCGACCCCCTGAAGGTCGCGGCACAACGGGCCGCAGCGGCAACGGCTGTCCATCTGAAAACGCACGGCTTCGGCGAGATCACCGAGTCGCGCGGCGAGTCGGCCTATGTGGTCGACGTGGGTCCCTTCTGCATCGCCAGCATCGTCGAATGCCTCGGCACGAAGGCCCTGGTGGCCGACGAGGTGATGGCGCTCGACGGCGCACAGCGCTCGGTGGCTGCCTATGCCGGCATCGCACAGGACACCATCGCGATGGCGGTCAATGACTTGATCACCGTCGGCGCCACGCCGCTGGTGGTGCAGGCCTACTGGGCCGCCGGTGGCAGCGAATGGTTTGCCGACGCCGAACGCGGTCGCGCATTGGTCGAAGGCTGGAAGGCGGCTTGCGATGCCTGCCAGGTGGCATGGGGCGGGGGCGAGACCCCCGCGCTGGCCGGCATCGTCGAAGCCGGCCGCATCGACCTGGCAGCGTCGTGCACGGGGCTCGTCAACCCCAAGGAACGATTGAGTCTGGGCGAGCGATTGGCGCCTGGCGATTCCATCGTGTTGCTGGGCTCCAGCGGCATCCATGCCAACGGCGTGAGCCTGGCCCGCAAGCTGGTCGAGCGGCTGCCGCAGGGCTGGCTTACCGAGATCGAACCTGGCCTGCGCTACGGCGATGCGCTGTTGGCGCCCACGGCGCTCTATGCGCCGGTGACCGAAGCGCTGTGGAAGGCCGGCGTGCGCGTGCACTACGCGGCCAACATCACCGGCCACGGCTGGCGCAAGCTGCTTCGCCATCCGTCGGTCTTCACCTACCGCATGCACGCCGTGCCGCCGGTGCCGCGGGTGCTGGCATTCATCCAGCAGCAGGCCGGGCTCGACGACGCCGCTGCTTACGGCACCTTCAACATGGGCGCCGGCTTCGCGCTCTTCGTGAGCGCTGCCGACGCCGTGCGCACGGTCGAGGTGGCCCGCGCCTGCGGCATCGACGCCTGGGATGCGGGACGGGTCGAAGCCGGGCCGAAACAACTGCACATCGAACCGCTCGACATCCGCTTCGACGGCGACAGCCTGAAGCTGCGCTGAGGCCCGTCTGCAGGCGGCTCGCCGACCAGAGGCCTCGCCTACAATCAACCCCGACGGGCCTCCCCGCATGGAAGCGCGCCCAACCGGGTCAGGTGGGGAACCAAGCAGCCCTAAGCGTTGCAACCAGTGCCGGGGTCGGGCTCGTCACCCTCCGAGGATCCTGCCGGTTCAACCGCGCTGGGTCAGGGCTGCGACCAGCAGGTCGCGCAACTGCCGCAGCAGCGCCAGTTCATCGGCCGCGAGCACCAAGCTGTTGGCTTCGGCCCTGTCGGCATACAACAGCCCGATGGCCGAGCCTCGGTGCATCAGCGGCAGCAGCAGGAAGCTGCGTCCGGCCTCGCAGCGCCTGAACCAGGCCGGCAGGCGCGGCTCGATGGTGCCAGCCCCTGCGTCGGCCACCAGCAGGTCGGCACCCTTGGCGCAAACCACCGCGAACAGGTCCGGCGCCGCGGCCCGCGGATCGATGCGCAGTGCAGACCGGAGCCCCGCGGCACCTGATCCCGTCGCAGCCCGCACCAGCAGGTTTCCGCTGTCAGCCTCACGCAGGCAGAACACCGCGCAGCGGAATCCGGCGGCGTTCTGAAACGCCGACAGCACCGCCTGGATCAGCGCGGGCAGCGCGATCGTGGCGCTGGCCACCGACGCGCGCAGTTCCTGCAGAACGCTGCGCAGTGCAGGCGCCATGGTGGATGGCACGGGAACGATCACCCGGCTTGAGTCGGGTGCCACCGACTCAATCGGCCCGGTGGGCGTGCGTTTCGGTTCAACGAGGGTGCGCTCCTGCGTGTCGATCGTCTGGGAGAGAGCCGCCGTGTCGGCCGTGGCCGGGCAGGCCGACGCCGCTCCCGCGCCGCCAGCCGCGGCTTCAGCCGGCGCCTGCAACAGCCGCTGGGCCGGGAGCCCATGCGCCACATGGATGCCCATCGCCTGCGCCAACTCCTGCAGCCGTTTGCGGGCCGCCGATGCGGCATCGACCATTGCCTTGCTTTGCAGACCCAGCGCCGGCGCGTAATGCTCGGCCACGCGCTGCACCGCCTGGGCCTGCGCGGGGCCTTCTTCCTGCAGCAAAGCGTCGGTGAGCGCGTTGGAAGCCCGGCCGATCCAGCGCAGGCGGTCGACGCTTCGCCCCGTGCTGCGGTCGATGGCACGCGCGGGTGGATCGCCTTCGGGCGCCCGCAGTCCGCGCTGCAACGGGTCCGGCAGCCCCCAGGCCTTCGCGACCCCGGCGCCGAGGTCGGTAAGCCCGATGCCCAGCACACGCCGCGCAACCGCCTCACGCCGGGCTGCCGGGTCCGTCCCCGCGCCGTGGGTGCCGGTATCCGGTGCCCCCGCCACCAGGCGCTGGCGGATCTGTTGCGCTTCTTCGGGAAAATAGAACTCGGTCAGCAGCCGGCCCAGGTTCTGGAACATCGCTGCCAGGAAGGCGTCTTCGCCCTCCCCCGCAAGCGGTGCCAGCTCGCCGGCCATCGTGCCGGCCATCCACGCGCGCAGGAACTCCTCTTTCAGCTGCTCGGCATGGCCCTTGTCGCCCATGTGTTCCAGCAGCACCACCGACATCGCCATGTTGCGAATGCCCGCGAAGCCCACCAACGCCACGGCACGGGACACCGTGCTGACCCCGCCGCCGGTGCGGGTGGAGAAATGCGCCGTGTTGACCATGCGCAGCAACTTGTTGGTCAGCGCCACGTCTTGCAGCACCTGGTCGCTGAGGCTGGCGATCGACTCGGTTTCCGACGACGCGATTTGCTGGATGCGCACCACCGATGCCGACAGCGCCGGAAAGTCCGTCTTGTGACGCATGCGCCGCAGCAGGAATTCGAGCGTGGCGTTGTGCGCGCCGGTGTTGGCATCGGTCAGCCCGATGTCGGCATCGGGCTGCAACCAGTGCGTCAAGGCGCGGTGCATGGCTGCGGCGCTGTCGAAGCGTTCATCCACGTCGCGCGCCAGGGCGCGATTGACGATGCCGCGCAGTGGGTCGTCGCAACGCACCTGGGCCGGCAGGCTCAAGTCTTCGAGTTGCACCCGACGCACCGCCCGCAGCGGGTCGTTCTCGACCATCAGCGGGGCGCCGCTCAGCAGTTCAGCCAGCATCACCCCCGCTGCGAACACATCCATCGCTGGCAGGGGCGCCGCTCCGCGCGCCGCTTCCGGTGACATGTAGCCGGGCGTTCCCACAATGCGGCCATCACTGCCCGATCGTGTGCCGCCGACCCGGGCCGCGATCCCGAAGTCCATCACTCGGGCGCGTCCGTCGTTTCCCAGCAGCACGTTGGAAGGCTTCAGATCGCGGTGGACGATGCCGAGCGCATGCGCTGCCGCCAACGCGTCCAGCACGCCCAGCATCAGGGTCACCGCCTCGCGCGGCGGCAGGCTCGGGCGACTTCGGCGCGCTTGCGCGAGCGTCGGGCCGTCGACGAACTCGAACACCAGATAGGGCTGGCTTTCGTGGGTGTCGGCCTCGAACACCGGCACCACATGCGGGTGGGACAGGCGGCTGACGGCCCGCGCCTCGTCGAGCCAGCCTTCCACGGCCTGCTCGCCATCGGCATCGGCTGCCGGGTTCAGCAGCTTCAGCGCCACCTCGCGGTCGAGCCGCGGATCATGCGCCAGCCACACCACCGCCTGGGCACCGCGGCCCAGTTCGGACAGCAGCTCGAAACGCCCGAGCCGCCTGCCGGGCGTGGGTGCAGCAAGCGGCCGCGGCGCGGTGATCACTGGGGTCATCGGTGATGGTCTTTCGGCTGCATGGCGCCTGGTTGCGATTGCGGCGGCAGCCGTCCTGCGCCGATCAAGCGGCTGCGCGAGTGGCCGCGGCAGGCGTGGCGGGCACGACAGACGCCGCTGCAGCGACCGGGGGCATCGCTGCAGGTGCGGTGCTTTCAGCCTCCGGCAACGGATCGCGCGGCAGCGGCTGCGGCGTTGCCTTCAAGGCGGACAGCAGGTCAGGCAGGCCGATCTGCAGCTGCCGGCCGTAGCGCTGAGCCACCTGCCGCAGCGCGGCGCCGCGGTTGGCCGCAGGCAGATCCTGGCTGTCGACGGCTTCGTTGGCACAACTGGCCACGGCCCGCAACACATCGGCGTCGTCGTCGGCTGCGCGGACGGGCGTGGCCAGCGGGTGGCGGCGGATCATGCGCATCACTTCGTCGACCAAACCCCATTGCCGGGCCACCGCCGCGCCCAGGGTCTCGAGGTCGACGCCCAGCACGGCATGGCAGGCCGCCGATTCCGACAGGCCCGGCTCATCGCTCCCGTCGGGCGCCGCAGACGGCAGCGGCAACTGCAGGCGCAGCACCTGCCGGGCTTCGTCGGCGAAGTGGTAGTGCAGCATCAGCCGCGACAGGTTCTGCAGCAAGGCGATCAGAAACACCACCTCGGCGTCGTAGCCGGCTGGTCGCAGGGCCACTGCCGTGCGCGCGGCGTGGCGGCAGCGCTTCACCAGCGCCTGCAGCGCCTGCGCACCTTCGCTGTCCAGCGGACCAGGCCACGGCCGAAGCGCCAGCGCGGCCCGCCGCACGCCAGACAGCCCCAGCAGGGCGATCGAGCGCCGCACCGCAAGCACCGGTCCGCCACCGGCCAAGCTGCCGCGCACCTGCGCGGTGTTGACGAGCCGCAGCATCTCGAAGGAAAGCGCAAGGTCTTCGAGCACCACGTCGGCGAGTTCGTCGATGCGTTCGCGTTCCATCATTGCGAGTCGGGCCGCGCGCGCCGCAGCACCCGGCGACGATGGCAGCGCGCCACTGCTGCGCAGCCGGTCCAGCAGCACCGCCACCGGGCCGCCACCCTCTTCAGACTCGGCTTGCAACCAC
>JBDSMV010000450.1:0-6854 GCA_039915715.1 Rubrivivax sp.
TCCATGGTTGCAGCTCCGTTGATGAACGAGGCGGATTGCCTCGATCAACAACTTCGCAGAACCAGCGCGATGACGAAACACCACACTGGCGCCGAAGCGCCTACCGCGATAGCGGTTTAGTCCTGCGCCACATAGCTGCCACCCGACGCAGCGCGACGCAACGCAGCAACAGATGGTTCACAAAAGGTCGAGACGGGGCTTGTATGAAGTCGATTGCCACTTTGGCTCAGCACCACCGAGGGTGCACCCCAACACAAAGGCGGCCCGCAGGCCGCCCTTGCAAGTCATCAAAAGTCGGCGATCAACGCACCTTGCCCGCCTTCCACGCGCTCAGCAGCTTGTCGTAGGCGATGGTTTCACCCCTGGGTTTTTCGTTGGCCAGCTTGGCCCAAGGGGCGCCAGGCCGGTCGAGCCAGGTCTTCGGATCCTCTTTCTTGTTGAGCTTGGGCGCGCAGCGCGCCATGCCGGCGCGTTCCAGCCGGGCCATCACCGCGTCCATCTCTTCGGCCAGGTTGTTCATCGCCTGCTGCGGGGTCTTCTCGCCGGTCACGGCCACGGCCACGTTTTTCCACCACAGCTGCGCCAGCTTCGGGTAGTCGGGCACGTTGTTGCCGGTGGGGGTCCAGGCCACGCGGGCAGGGCTGCGATAAAACTCCACCAAGCCGCCCAGCTTGGGTGCCAAGTCGGTCATGGCCTGGCTCTGGATGTCGCTTTCGCGGATCGGAGTCAGGCCGACGATGGTCTTCTTCAAAGACGTGGTCTTGGCGGTCACGAACTGCGCATAGAGCCAGGCGGCCGCGACCTTGTTGGCGTCGTGCTTGTCGAAGAAGGTCCACGAACCCACGTCCTGGTAGCCGTTCTGCATGCCCTGCTTCCAGTACGGGCCGTTGGGGCCGGGGGCCATGCGCCACTTGGGCGTGCCGTCGGCATTGACCACCGGCAACCCGGGCTTGGTCATGTCGGCCGTGAAGGCCGTGTACCAGAAGATCTGCTGCGCGATCTGGCCCTGCGCCGGTACCGGGCCGGCTTCGCCGAAGGTCATGCCGGTGGCTTCCTTGGGCGCGTACTTCTTCATCCAGTCGACATACTTGGTGAGTGCGTAAACAGCAGCAGGCGAATTGGTGGCACCGCCGCGCGAGACCGAAGCACCCAGCGGCGTGCAGCCATCGGGCGACACGCGGATGCCCCATTCGTCCACCGGCATGCCGTTCGGAATGCCCACGTCTGCGGTGCCGGCCATCGACAGCCACGCGTCGGTGAAGCGCCAGCCCAGCGACGGGTCTTTCTTGCCGTAGTCCATGTGGCCGTAGATCGGCTTGCCGTCGATTTCTTTCACATCGTTGGTGAAGAACGCGGCGATGTCTTCGTAGGCGCTCCAGTTCAGCGGCACGCCCAGGTCGTAGCCGTACTTGGCCTTGAACTTCTGCTTCAGGTCTTCACGGGCGAACAGGTCGGCGCGAAACCAGTACAGGTTGGCGAACTGCTGGTCGGGCAACTGGTAGAGCTTCTTGTCGGGCGCGGTGGTGAAGCTGGTGCCGATGAAGTCCTTGACGTCCAGACCCGGGTTGGTCCATTCCTTGCCCTTGCCCGACATGTAGTCGGTCAGGTTCATGATCTTGCCGTAGCGATAGTGGGTGCCGATCAGGTCGCTGTCGCTGATCCAGCCGTCGTAGATCGACTTGCCCGACTGCATGCTGGTCTGCAACTTCTCGACCACATCGCCTTCCTGGATCAGGTCGTGTTTCACCTTGATGCCGGTGATCTCCTCGAAGGCCTTGGCCAGCGTCTTGCTCTCGTATTCGTGCGTGGTGATGGTCTCCGACACCACCGAGATTTCGTTGACACCCTTGGCCTTCAACTTCTTGGCCGCTTCGATGAACCACTTCATCTCGGCCATCTGCTGGTCTTTGTTCAGCGTGCTGGGCTGGAATTCGCTGTCGATCCACTTCTTGGCCTCGGCTTCGCCGGCCCAGGCATGCCCCGCCACCGCGCAGGCGGCGGCCAGGGCGAGAGCGCTGTAGTGCAGTTTCATGGTCGATCTCCTCTGTGGTGTGAATGTGGTGGTGCCGTCTGCTTCCCCGTGTGTCTTGTGAGTCACCTCGGCCCCCGGGGAAGCGCCGGGCCGGAGAACCTGTGAACGGGTGCCGCTAAGCCTTGCGCATCACCAGCGCCAGGGCCAGCAACGACAGCACCAGGCTGATCCAGATGCTGGGCGGGTTGTCGAGCGAGAACCAGCTCTCCATCTTCTCGCCCAGACCGACGAAGGCGAGGTTGATCCAGGCCATCAGCATCAAGCCGATGAAGAGCCGGTCGCCGCGGGTGGTGGCCATCGGCAGCCAGCCCTTGCGCAGCACCGTCGGCGAGCGCAATTCCCACACCGTCATGCCCGCCAGCATCAAACCGATGCAGGTGAAGAACACCGCCACCGGGGTGGTCCATGCCATCCAGTTGAACATCAGAACCTCCGCATTGTTGGACCCGATCAAGTAGAGACGCGGAACCGGCTTTGCCGGGCCGCAGGCGAGCGCCCCCTCGGGGGGCAGCGACCGTCAGGGAGCGTGGGGGCTCAAACTCTCCCCATCGCGAAGCCCTTGGCGATGTAGTGCCGCACGAACCAGATCACGATCGCGCCCGGCACGATCGTCAACACGCCGGCAGCGGCCAGCACCGCCCAGTCCATGCCCGATGCGCTCACGGTGCGGGTCATGGTGGCGACGATCGGCTTGGCGTCGACGCTGGTCAGCGTGCGCGCCAGCAACAATTCGACCCAGCTGAACATGAAGCAGAAGAAGGCCGCGACACCGACGCCGGCCTTGATCAGCGGCAGAAAGATCGTGACGAAGAAGCGCGGAAACGAATAGCCATCGATGTAGGCGGTTTCGTCGATCTCGCGCGGGATGCCGCTCATGAATCCTTCCAGGATCCACACGGCCAGCGGCACGTTGAAGATCAGGTGGGCCAGCGCCACGCCGATGTGGGTGTCCATCAAACCGAGCGTGGTGTAGAGCTGAAAGAACGGCAGCAGAAACACGGCCGGCGGCGTCATGCGGTTGGTCAGCAACCAGAAGAACACATGCTTGTCGCCGAGGAAGCTGTAGCGGCTGAAGGCATAAGCCGCGGGCAGCGCCACGCTGATCGAGATCACCGTGTTCATCGCCACATAGATCAGGCTGTTGATGTAGCCCGAGTACCAGGACGGGTCGGTGAAGATGGTGCGGTAGTTGGCCCAGGTGAAGTCGATCGGCCACAGCGAGAAGGTCGAGACGATCTCCTCGTTGGTCTTGAAGGACATCGTCAGCATCCAGTAGATCGGCAGCAGCGCGAACACCAGATACAGCAGCAGGAAAACGGTGCGCTTCTGAAAGCGCGGTGCGTTCGAACTAGTCATGGGGTATTGCCGGGTCGCCGCTGCCCACGCGCAGCATCCAGTTGTAGAGCACGAAGCACAGCGCCAGGATGATCAGGAAGTAGATCAGCGAAAACGCCGCGGCCGGCCCCAGGTCGAACTGGCCCACCGCCTTCTGCGTCAGGAACTGGCTCAGGAAGGTGGTGGCATTGCCAGGCCCGCCACCGGTCAGCACGAAGGGTTCGGTGTAGATCATGAAGCTGTCCATGAAGCGCAGCAGCACCGCAATCACCAGCACTCCGCGCATCTTGGGCAGCTGGATGTAGCGAAAGACAGCAAACTTGCTGGCACCGTCGATGCGCGCCGCCTGGTAGTAGGCGTCGGGGATGCTGCGCAAACCGGCAAAGGCCAGCAATGCCACCAGCGGCGTCCAGTGCCAGACATCCATCACCAGCACCGTCAGCCACGCATGCGTCGCGTTGCCGGTGTAGCTGTAGTCGATGCCCAGTTGCTGCAGCGTGTGGCCGAGCAGGCCGATGTCGGCGCGGCCGTAGATCTGCCAGATGGTGCCGACCACGTTCCACGGGATCAGCAGCGACAGCGCCACGATCACCAGCACCGCAGACGACTTCCAGCCTTTCTCGGGCATCGACAGCGCCAGCAAGATACCGAGCGGAATTTCCACCGCCAGCACCGCCAGGCTGAAACCGATCTGGCGCAGCAATGCACCATGCAGTTCTTCGTCGCGCAGCACCGATGCGAACCATTCGGTGCCGACGAAGACCCGGCGTTCGGGGCCGAAGATGTCCTGCACCGAGTAGTTCACCACCGTCATCAGCGGCAGGATGGCCGAGAAAGCCACGCACACCAGCACCGGCAGGATCAGAAACCAGGCTTTCTGGTTGACGGGCTTGATGGTCATGCCGGCTCAACCGAATTGGGCTGCCCCGAGCGTGCGATCAGCGCGTCGTCGCTGCCGTAGTAGCAAGTGTGGGAGCCGGTGACCTGGAGCCAGACCGCCTCGCCCACCGCGGGCACGTCGGCATCGGCTTCGAGCCGCACGCGCAGGGTGTGGCCGTCGACGCTGGCGCTCAGCAGCCAGTAGGTTCCGACATCCTGGCGCTGTGTCACGGTGGCCGGAAGTGACTGCGCATCGCCGGCTTCGCTCAGCGACACATATTCGGGACGCACGCCGAGCGTGAAGGTGCCTGCTGCTGCCAGCGCCTGGGGGTCGGCCTGCGTGTGGAGCTTGTGCGAGCCGATCTGCAGGTTGCCGTCTACAAAACGCGCGGGCAAGAAATTCATTCCCGGCGAGCCGATGAAGTGGCCGACGAAGGCATGCTGCGGACGTTCGAACAGGTCCGATGCCGTGCCCACCTGCACCGCACGGCCGCGCGTCATCACCACCACCTGATCGGCGAAGGTGAGCGCTTCGACCTGATCGTGGGTGACATAGATCAGGGTCAGCTTGAGTTCGTGGTGGATCTGCTTGAGCTTGCGCCGCAGCTGCCATTTCAGGTGCGGGTCGATGACGGTCAGCGGCTCGTCGAACAGCACCGCGCTGACATCTTCGCGCACCAACCCCCGGCCGAGCGAGATCTTCTGCTTGGCGTCTGCCGTCAGGCCCGCGGCGCGCCGGTCGAGTTGCGCGCTCAGCTCCAGCATCTCGGCGATGCGGCCCACGCGTTCGGTGATGCGGGCCGCCGGAACGCCGCGGTTCTTGAGCGGGAACGCCAGGTTCTGCGCCACGGTCATGGTGTCGTAGATGACTGGGAACTGGAACACCTGCGCGATGTTGCGTTGCTGCGGGCTCTGCCGTGTCACATCGACCCCGTCGAAGCTGACGCTGCCCTGCGACGGCGATACCAAGCCCGAACAGATGTTCAGCAGGGTGGTCTTGCCGCAACCCGAAGGACCCAGCAGCGCATAGGCACCACCGTCTTCGAAGCGCATCTTCAGCGGCAGCAGCGCGTAGTCGTCGTCGCGCTGCGGGTTGGGGCCGTAGGCGTGGGCGAGGTCGAGGTCGATGCGGGCCATCTCAGTGTCTGGCTGACATCGCTGGCGTCGCTACCGTGGCCTTCGAAGGCGTTCTCTTCGAAGGCGTGGTCGTCGAAGGCGCGAGCAACAGCGCGCCGGTGTCGTCGAACACATAGACCTGCGCCGGGTCCAGGTGCAGGGTGATGGCGCTGCCGAGCTCAAAGCCGTGTACCCCGGGCAGTTGGGCGACGACCTCGCCGATGGCGGTGTCGGCATGCACATAGGTGTCTGAACCCGCAATCTCGGCCAGCTCGACCCGGCCCGCCAGTGTCAGATCGCCGGGGCGTTGCTGCAGCCGCAGCGCACCGGCGCGCAAACCGACCGTCACGGATGCCTGCGATGGCTTCGACCGGTCCTGCGGCAGGGCTACAAGCAACGTGGTGCCGCCCGGAAGGGTCAGGCCCTGGGCCGTGCGCGTCGCAGCCAACAGGTTCATCGGCGGGTCGCTGAAGGCACGCGCCACGCGCATCGACTGCGGGTGTCGGAAGACCTCTGCGGTGGGTCCGTACTGCAGCAATTCGCCGCAGTCCATGACCGCGGTGTAGCCGCCCAGCAGCAGGGCTTCGGCGGGTTCGGTGGTGGCGTAGACCACGGTCGATTTGCCGGCTGCGAAGAGCGCGGTCAGCTCGTCCCGCAAACCCTCTCGCAATTTGTAGTCCAGGTTCACCAGCGGCTCGTCCAGCAGCATCAACGGCGCGCCCTTGGCGAGCGCCCGAGCCAGGGCCACCCGCTGCTGCTGGCCACCCGACAACTCGGCTGGCAGGCGCTGCAGGAACGGTTCGATGTGCAGCTTTTCGGCGATCGCCTGCACCCGCTCGGGAATGGACTTTTCGCCACGCAGCTTCAGCGGCGAAGCGATGTTCTGCGCCACCGTCAGCGACGGGTAGTTGATGAACTGCTGGTAGACCATCGCGACATCGCGCTGCCGCACGGGCACGCCGGTGACATCGCGGCCATCGACCATCACCTTGCCGGCCGATGGCGCGTCCAGGCCCGCCATCACGCGCATCAACGAGGTCTTGCCGGCTTGCGTGGCGCCCAGCAACACGGTGACCGCACCGGGCACCAGCTTCAGGTCGACGGGATACAGGTGCACCGCCGCGCCATAGCGTTGCTGCACGGCGTGCAGGCTCAACTCCATGCGTCGATGAACAAGCTTTTCATGCACGCGACTATGTTGGTGGAATGTTGGATTGTTTAGCGAGCAAACCCTCGACGCGGACACCGGTTTCGCCTCTGGCTCGGGCCAGACGCTGGCCGAACGCATTCAGGTCGCCCTGCAAACCGTGCGGGGGGAGTGCGACGGGGCGTGCGACGGCCAGCGCGACGGCCAGCGCGACGGGAAATTCGCTTGCTAGACTTTCGCCAACCACCCGGAGCACCTCATGAACCCGTTTCGACTCGCCAAGAACGAAGACAAGCCCCCCATGCCCGTCACCGAGCGCGATGTCGGCATCGAAGAACGCCTGTC
>JBDSMV010000462.1:0-7775 GCA_039915715.1 Rubrivivax sp.
AGCGGTGGCGGTGCACCGCCACAGCGACACGTGATGCGACAAGTGCTGTGACGCCCGATGCACCCGGGACTCAGCACATACCCTTGAAACGGATGGCAGTGGCGGCGGTGTGCACAACTACCACCGCCGCGTCGGCCCTGCGGTGCTAGTGTCACCGCAGGGCGGACCTGGATCGGGCCGCCGGGGAGACAACAAGATGACCCTGCATGCCCATTACCCCACCGATGCGCTGCGCGCGGCGCTGCTGCCGACGCTGAGCCTGCTGCGCAACCGCCGCGCGGCCGAGATCGGCGACCACTTCATCGACGACTACGTGGCCCTGAACTGGCTCGAATGGAATGGCGGCAGCCTGCAGCTGACCATCACCGGCGACAACGTCCGCAAGCAGCTGCTTGCGGCGCTCTAGTCAGAACATGAAACGACACGGCCCCGTGCTTCGTCACTGAACCGCTGGTCAAGGGTTCTCTTTCGAAGCCAGCGAATGCGGCGTCGACGGGGTGTGTAAGGCGCGGGCTTCCGGCGCGACCGCATTCCACCGTGCGCGCACTCGCAGACGCCGTCACGGCCCCGGCCGTTCCACCGGAACCCGCCGCACCCGGCGGCCCCCCCTTCCACCATCCACCCGTTGTGGCTGCGCCTCACGCACTGGGTCAACGCCATCGCGGTGGTGCTGATGGTGATGAACGGCTGGCGCGTCTACAACGCATCACCGCTGTTCGACTTTTACTTTCCAGGTGCCATCACGCTTGGTGGCTGGCGTGGCGGCGCGCTGCAGTGGCACTTCGCGGCCATGTGGCTGCTGGTGGCCAATGGCCTGCTCTACCTGACGCTGAACATCGCCAGCGGACGCGCTGGCCGCAAGTTCTTCCCGGTAGTGCCGCGCGCTGTGCTGGCCGATCTGTGGGCCGCGCTGCGCGGCCGCCTGCCGCACGACGACCTGCGCCACTACAACGCGGTGCAACGCGCGGCCTACCTGTTTGTCAGCCTGGACACCCTGGTGCTGGTGCTGTCGGGTCTGGTGCTGTGGAAGTCGGTGCAGTTTCCGCTGCTGCGTGACCTGCTCGGCGGGTATGAGACCGCGCGCCGCGTCCACTTCTTCGCGATGAGCGGCCTGGTGGCCTTCGTGATGGTGCACCTGGCGATGGTGTTGATGGTGCCCCGCACCTTGCTTGCAATGCTGCGTGGCCGCTGAACAGGGTGATCGAAATGAACCGCAAACCCACTCGCCCCCCTCCCGCTGCGATCCGATGCCGATCAAATCGTACGGGACGCTGTCGCCCAGGCACGCGACCCGTCTCGCCGCAACTTCCTGGGGCGCAGCCTGAGCTTCGGGGGTCTGGCGATGTTGACCGGCTGTTCGCTGGTCGACGATGCCAGTGTCGACACCGCGCTTGAGCGCATCTCGCGTTTCAACGACAAGGCGCAGGCCTTTCTGTTCGATGGCTCACGGCTGGCGCCGACCTATCCGGCGTCGATGATCACGCGTCCGTTCCCTTTCAATGCCTACTACGGCGAAGATGAAATTCGCCAGGTCGATGGCGCCAGCTGGCGGCTCGAAGTGAGCGGGCTGGTTGCAGACAAGCGCAGCTGGTCGCTGCCAGAGTTGAATGCCATGCCGCAGGCCGAACAGATCACGCGCCACATCTGCGTCGAAGGCTGGAGCGCCATCGGCCGCTGGGGCGGGGTGCCTTTTGCCGATTTTCTGAAGCGCATCGGCGCCGACACCAGCGCCAAGTACATCGGCTTCAAATGTGCCGACGACTACTACAACAGCATCGACATGGCCACCGCGCTGCACCCGCAGACGCTGCTGACGCTGAGCTACGACGGCCAGACCCTGCCGCCCAAGTACGGCTTCCCGATCAAGCTGCGCATGCCCACCAAGCTCGGCTACAAGAACCCGAAGCACATTCACACCCTGTTCGTCACCAACACCCATCCCGGCGTCTATTGGGAAGACCAGGGCTACAACTGGTTCGGGGGCAGTTAGCGGTCAGGACCGCCCGCGCCCGCTACCGAAACAACCCCATCCGCTGCGCTTCCAGAGCCGCCTCGGCGCGTGAACTGACGTTCAGTTTGCGATAGATCTGCTTGACGTAATCGGCAATGGTGTGACGGCTCAAACCCAACTGCACACCGATCTCGGGCAGCGTGTAGCCCTTGGCCACGCGCAGCAGCACCTCGCTTTCGCGGTCGGTCAGGCTCACGTTGGGCAGCATCGACGCGGCCGGCTGCGGCTTGACCTTGGCGCTGAAGTAGGCCATCACGCGGCGCGCGATGCTGGGGGAAAGCGGAGGCTCGCCCTGGCTGATGCGCTGCAGCTGCTCGGTGATCAACTCACGCGCTTGCTCTTTGAGGATGTAGCCGAAGGCGCCGGCCTGCAGGGCAGGGAACAGGTGTTCGTCGTCGTCGTGGATCGTCACCACCACCGACTGCGCATCGGGTTGCATGTCGCGCAGCCGCGTCACCACGTCGACGCCGCTGCCATCGGGCAAACCCAGATCGATCAATGCCAGGTCGAACTTCAACGCCGTGACCAGCTCCATCGCATCGTGGACGCGTGCGCTCTCTGAGATCGTCGACCCCGGGAACACCTGCAGCACCAGCTTGCGAAGCCAGGCCCGGATCTCGGGCAGGTCTTCCAGCAGAAGGATGTTCTTCATCGATGAGGTGCCGCATTGCAGGTTGAAATTCATTATCGGCAGCCGGTGTGTCCCTCAGGTGGCTTCTATTGCGCGATCCAGTGGAACCGTGAGGCGTATCACGGTTCCGTATCCGGGGCCGCTCTCGATCAGACACTGGCCCTGCAATTGCTTCGCGCGGTTCTTCATGCTGGCCAGGCCGTGGCCACGATCGAGCCTGCCGTCGATCTCGCTGGCGATGCCGTTGCCGTTGTCCTGCACCACCAGTTGGAAGTCGCCACTGTCGATGCCGGCATTGACCGCGCAATGCGTGGCCCCGCTGTGCTTGATGACGTTGCTGGTGGCTTCGCGCAGGATGCGAGTGGTTTGCACATAAGCGCGCGCGCTGAGCGTTTGCGGCAGGTCTTCTGGTGCATCCCAGTCGCCTTCGATGCCGGCCTGTGCCAGGCGGCTGATGACCTCGGCGCGCCAGTCGCCCAGTGCATCGCTGAGCAGCACGGGCCGGCCGGTAAGGCCGCGCACCGACAGCCGCATCTCTTCCAGCGCTTCACGCGCCAGCGTGCTGATGCGCTCCGATTCGCTGGTGTGCACGATCGTCAGCAGCTTGGCGCCCAGATCGTCGTGCAGGTCGGCCGCAATGCGCTTGCGCTCGCGTTCGGTGACCTGCTCGACGCGCAGCTCGGCCAGTTGTCTGAAGTTGCGTTCGATCTCTTCGGTGGCTTCGCGCACCCGCAATTCCAGCTCGGCCTTGCCTTCTTCGGCCTGGTTGAGTGCCCGGCCGTGCTGCTGCACGAGTCTCAAGCCGACCAGCACGAACACCACCGGCACCACCAGTTGCGCCACGTGGGCGGCGAGCGGCCGCGTGTGCATGAACTGCGCGGCGAGTTCGATGGCCCCGGCGGTGGTGGTGGCCAGCATCATCGTGCCCATCAGCCAGGCCGAGCGGCGGTTGCGCTGGTGGTACAGGTGCCAGATGAACGCAGCCAGCACCTCGGTGGCGAGGATCGCGTACCAGACATTGGCCACCGTGTTCAGCCGCATCGGCCCTGCGACCGCCAACGACACCGCGATCGCCACGCACTGCAGCGGCAGGCCGATGTCCACCGCCCGGTGGCGCTCGCCGGCATAGCGCAGCAGGAACTGCACCGCAGCCCAGGTGATGATGCCCAGCAGCACGCAGGCCGCGAATTCGATCGTCGACTGGGCCACCGGCACCGTGCGCAACCACAAGCGCACGTCGATCAACGCCCATCCCACCGACAGTGCGCCGAAGTAGGCCAGATGGCTTTCGCGCCGGTTGATGAAGCCCAGCACGAACATGAAGCCGCCCATCAGCAAGAGCGTGGCGCTGACCGCCTGCGGTGCCGCCACCTGCAGCGCGGTGCGTCGCGCGGTGCGTTGCTCCAGCGCTGACCGCGGGCCGATCTGCAGCGTTGACAAGCCGCCGGCACGCTGGCGCGCACCGACTTCGTCCAGGTCGTAGCCGGCCACCTTGATGTCGATGGTGTTGCCGTCGGGCTTGAGCAAGGCCGATGGCAGCGAGATCAGCTGCGGGTGGTTGCAGTTGTTGGTCAACGGCGTTGCCATGCGCCCGCCGCTGTGCACCAGGGTGCCGTTCAGGTGCACCTCCAGGTTGCTGCAGACGTGTTCGATGAACAGCGCCATCAGATCGTCGGGTTCCAGGTCGCCGATCGGCTCGACCTGGATGCGGTACCAGGCGCGACCCTTGCGCCGCGGGTCGTCGTTGGACCAGGTGTCGGGCAGCGCCACCAGGTCGGCCTGCTGGTATTCGGGGAAAGTCGGCTGCGCGCTGTAAACGCGCAACGCCGAATGCAGCTCCACGGTCTGGGCACGGGCCGGAAGCGCGGCCATCAGCGCGCACACCAGCGCGCACCACAGCGCAGGCAGCCACGGCAGCGTCGGCAGCGTTCGCAGCGTGCGCCTGATCGGTCCGATGCGGGGGTGTGTCATGAGGGCCGCGATTGTGCCTGCCACCCCGAAGACGGCGGGGATGGTGCGCCGTGGGCGCTGCGACAATGCGCCACCCCGAGCAATCCGACCGATCCTTGATCCGAGAGCACCGCTTCGACACCCCGGACGCACCGGCCGACAACCGCCGGCTGGCACGGGTGTGCGGACCGCTCGACGCGCATCTGCGCAGCATCGAATCGAAGCTCTCGGTGCGGCTGGTGCGTCACGACGCCAGTTTCCGCATCGAGGGTGCGCGCGAATCGGTCGGCACCGCGGCCAAGCTGCTCGACGGCTTGTATGCCCAGGCCGCCGACCACGAGATCGACGAGCGGCTGCTGCAGATGGAAGTGCTGCGCCTGGCGGGACCGTTGCGCAACGGTGCAAGTGCGGCAGCAGCCCCCGTGCCCGACGCCGACACCCCGGTTGTACTTCACACCCGCCATGCCGACCTGATAGCGCGCACCCCCAACCAGGACCGCTACCTGCGGCAGATGCTCGGGCACGACATCAGCTTCGGCATCGGCCCGGCCGGAACCGGCAAGACCTTTCTGGCGGTGGCCTCTGCGGTCGACGCACTGGAGCGGCAGGGCGTGCAGCGCATCGTGCTGACGCGCCCGGCGGTCGAAGCCGGCGAGCGACTCGGCTTTTTGCCCGGCGATCTGGCGCAGAAGGTCGACCCATACCTGCGCCCGCTGCTCGATGCGTTGCACGAGCTGATGGGCCCCGACCGCGTCGCGAAGGCGTTCGAGAAACAGTTGATCGAGATCGCGCCGCTGGCCTTTATGCGGGGCCGCACCCTCAGCCATGCGTTCGTGATCCTGGACGAGGCCCAGAACACGACGCGCGAACAGATGAAGATGTTCCTGACACGCATCGGCTTCGGCAGCCGTTGCGTGGTCACCGGCGACACCACTCAGATCGACCTGCCCTCCGGAGTGGTCAGTGGACTCATCGACGCCGAAGCGGTTCTGCAGGGTGTGCCCGGCATCGGCTTCACGCGCTTCGATGCCTCCGATGTGGTGCGTCACCCGCTGGTGGCGCGCATCGTCGAGGCCTATGACCGGGCGCGGGGCGATGCGAGGGTGGCGGCACCGGCCGGTGCACCTGCGCGACGGTGAAACCCGGCCCGAAACCGGGACCGATCGCCGCGGGCTCGGTCGCACGGCCCGAACTGTCGCTGTCACTGCAGTTCGCCGACGCCAGCCCGCGTGACCACTTGCCGCGCCATCGCGTGCGGCGGTGGCTGCAGGCGGCATTGGCGATCCATGGTTTGCCCGGCCGCTTCACGGTGCGCATCGTCGATGCCGAGGAAGGGCAGGCCCTGAACCGCGCCTACCGCCAGCAGAGCCACGCCACCAACGTGCTGACCTTCGACTACGAACAGCATCCGGTGGTGATTGCGGATCTGGTGCTGTGCGCGCCGGTGGTGGCTGCCGAAGCGGCTGCGGCGCGCCTGCCATTGCATGCGCACTATGCGCACCTGCTGGTGCACGGCGCGCTGCATGCGCAGGGTTTCGATCACTCGGACGATGCGCAGGCCACGGTGATGGAGGCCCAGGAAACCCGCATCCTGATGGCGCTGGGGTTCGATGACCCTTACCGCGCCGGCCCTGCCGTGGCCTGAGCGCGGGGTCGTCCCACTGCGAGCGGCATCGCTGGCCCGGCCAGCACCTCGTCGGGCAATCGCTTCAACAGTGTTCGCAGCAGCGGCGGCTCGAAGTGGCGTTGCACGGTGATGGCATAGAAGCTCTCATACAAGTCGGGCACCACGGCGTGTTCGACCAGGGTGCCGTTGCGCAACTCGTCCTGCACCACCACGGTGGGCAGCAGGGCCAGGCTGTCGCTGTCTCGGGCCAGCAGGCGCAGCAGCGCCATGTCGTCGACCTCGGCGCGCAGCCGGTAGCGGATGCCCTGCTGTTCGCACAAGGCGTCGAAGCCGGCGCGGATGTCGTTGTCGCGGCCCGGCAGCAGCAGGGTCACATCGGCCAGCTCGTCGGGGAATCTGAAAGGCTTCCTGCGCTTCCGCGGGTGCCCCACCAGACTCACCGGCTGGCGCGCGATGCGCCTGCAGCGCCAGGCGTCCGTTGCACTGGCATGCACCCTGCGGTTTGACAGGATCAGGTCGAGGGTGTGCGTTCGCAGCCGCGCCAGCAAACCGTCTAGCGTGCCGGCTGGCAGCTCCAGCACCACATCGTCGCGCGAAAGCAGCGGGCGCAGAAAGTTCTCCTGGAAGTTGCGCGACAGCGTCGCCACCGAGCCGATGCGCAGCACCTGTCGTGTGTGCATCGCGCCGTCGCGCAGCATGGCCAGCAATTCGTTGCCCGAGGTGAAGATCGACTCCGCATAGGTCAGGGTCATGCGGCCGGCCTCGGTGAGCTGCAGGCTGCGACCCACCCGATTGAACAGCGCGTGGCCGAGCTGCTCTTCCAGCAGCTTGATCTGCGTGGACAGCACCGACTGCGACACGTGCAGCCGCGCAGCGGCCCGCGTCATGTTGCCCTCTTTGGCCACGGCCCAGAAGTAGTGCAGGTGGTGGAAGTTCAGTCGTGACATCGGCTTTTCAATCTGTTCAACAGAACGGATTGTCCACAACAATGAATTTCACGGAATGTTTCTGAATGGGCAAAGTCGCGGCCAACTGAAAGCCTGCGAGACCTGTGCCGTGGAAGCAAACCTGTTGGAACTCTCACCCTGGCGCGCCGCCATGCTGGCGCTGGTACCACTGCTGTACGCGTGCGCCGCTGCCGCCGCGACGGCATTGGGGCGGCGACCCGACGCAGGCTGGCGTGTCGCCCGTTGGAGCGCGGCGCTGGCGCTGGGCGCGGCGCTGTTGTCGCTCATCGGCCAGCTTCTGGGCGGCGCGGCCTTGGTGCGCGGCCCGGCCCTCGTGATCTTGGGTGATGCTGGTGCACTGCACTTCGGTCTGCGCAGCGACGCGCTGGGCGGCACGATGCTGGTCCTGGTCAGCTTCATTGGCTGGGTCATCACACGCTACTCTCAGCCTTACCTCGGTGGCGCTCGCGGCCAACCGCGCTACATGCGCTGGCTGTTGCTGGCGCTGGCCTCAGTGTCGCTGCTGGTGACCACGAACAACCTGGCGGTGCTGGCGCTCGCGTGGGTCGCCACCAGCCTGGCGCTGCACGGCCTGCTGACCTTCTTCGA
>JBDSMV010000049.1:0-8959 GCA_039915715.1 Rubrivivax sp.
GGAAAGGAGTCTCAGCTAAGCGTGCAACCGGAAAGAAACCGGCGAGAAAGGGCGCATCGTCGACGGGGACACCGGGCGCGCCTGCGAAGACCACGCTGAACCCGGCTGCTGCTTGGCCGTTTCCTACCGGAAACAAGCCCTAGTAACCGAGGATAGATTTCTCGTGTTGCACTGCTGAGGCCAAGCAAAGCTTGGCCTCATTTATTTTGTCTAGTATTTTTGCGTTATGAAATAGTCATCTAAACATTTACCGGAGCATTCTGTGAGTGACCTCCTGGAAATTATCGAATCTAGATTGAAGCTTGCCAGTTCCAATGGTGAAAAGGCGGCGCTTCAGGCTCGAAAGGCAATCGTACTAGTGCGGATGGCGCAGTTCGAAAATGCAAGAGAAATTGTCGCTTCTTTGCGGACAATTTTTGATAAAGGGCAAGACGGAAGGATAACCTGCTGGATCATGCTGGTCGAAGGGCTCATTGGTTTCTTCGATGGGCTCAGACCCGAAGCGGAAGATCGCATAAGGCGCGCCAATTTTTTGGCGACTGCGATCGGCGATCTCCCACTTTCTTCGCTTACAGCGGCGTGGAAAGCTCATCTTGAGTTCGAGAGATCGGTTTTCGAAGAGATGGCGATGTCTTTGCGAAAGGCGCTTGTGACCGTTGATAGTGGCGATCACGACACTCTGGCGAGAATAGCGATTGTTATGTGCAATGCTTACGCTGTTTGCGGCGATGCAGATAATTCAAATATTTGGTTTGCGCGCGGTCGTGACCATGCATACAGGAGCGGAGACCGCTTAAGTGTAGATGCTTTAATTTTCAATAGGGCAGTATACGGTTTGGCAAATGCTAGAGCTAATTATTTTTCCCGCTCGGTTTGCGATATAGATACTGGAGCGCTTCGCATGTGCGTGGAGTCCGCAAGAAATCTGGAGGCGTTGATAGGGAAGACAACGCTAGTAGAACATCTGCAGCTGTCGCACGGAAGGTTGTTAATATTGGAGGGCCACTACGAACAAGCCATCACCTGTTTGTCTGCAATTAAGGGGAATAACCAGTGTGCCGAATACAACTATAATGATTCATTGATTGCGGTAGAGATCGCTTATTGTTACCTTAAATGGAATCAACCCAAAGAGGCGCAAGTCTGGATCAATTCCGTAAAGCCTGGCTTTCGGGATAAGCTTGATTCCGACGAAGTTCTCGTGGCGACTCAAATGCTTAGTGAACTGGATTTCGCCGGTGTAGACTTGCGCCACATAAAATATAACGATGAGGAGGTGGAGCAGGCCAACGTTGTTTACGATCAGATGCGAAGCAGGCTGAAGGCTGCTTTGATAGACGCAAACACTCTTAGCTAGATTTGCTCGCCGACTATTTTTCCTCTCAATATTTTTTTGGCCGTGTCAATAATATCAATCGTCATGGGCTCCTCATCCGACTGGGATACCCTCCAACACGCTGCGGCGGTCCTGGGTGAATTCGGTGTCGAGTATGACAAGCGGGTGCTCTCGGCGCACCGCATGCCCGATCAGATGTTTGCATTTGCCGCGGAAGCGGAATCGCGGGGCTTGGTGGCAATCATCGCCGGGGCCGGCGGGGCCGCCCATTTGCCCGGCATGCTCGCTTCGAAAACAGTAGTGCCGGTATTGGGAGTGCCTGTAGCCGGCAAGCACCTGCAGGGCGTGGACTCTCTGCTTGCAATCGTGCAAATGCCCAAGGGCGTACCGGTCGCCACTTTTGCGATCGGCGCGGGTGGCGCGGCCAATGCGGCGCTGTTCGCGGTCGCCATGATCAGCCGAACCGACCCTGATCTGCGCCAGCGCCTGCATGCTTTCAGGGCCCGTCAGACGGCTGCCGCCGAGGCGATGACGCAGGACTTGCAGTGACCTTGCCTTGGGCCCTATCCGGTGCTGTTGCGCCGAGCAGCCCTTCCGAATGGCCTGCACCGCCGACCCCCGTGACCGTAGCCGCTCCGCACGCCGCAATCGCAACCGCAACCGCAACCGCAGACGCCTCACGCTCCATGCTCGGCATACTGGGCGGTGGTCAACTGGGACGGATGTTCGTGCATGCCGCGCAGCGCGCGGGTCACCGCGTCACGGTGCTCGACCCCGACCCGCAAAGCCCCGCCGGCGCCGCAGCCGACCACCACCTGCAAGCCGCTTACGACGACCCGGACGCGCTGCGGCTGCTGGGTGACTGCTGCGTCGCGGTCACCACTGAATTCGAAAACGTTCCTTCGCAGGTGTTGCAGGACTTGGCGGCGCGTCTGCCAGTTTCGCCGCCGGCGGCAGCCGTTCAGGTCTGCCAGCACCGTGCGTTCGAGAAGGCTTGCTTCGAACGCGCAGGGGTGCCATGCGCCCCGCATGCGGTGCTGCGGTCGGCCGCCGACACCACCGCATCGCGGCTGAACACGCTGCTGCCGGGTGTGTTGAAGACCGCAACCCTGGGCTACGACGGCAAAGGGCAGGTGGCGGTGAATTCGCTGGCCGACCTGCACGGCGCCTGGCAGCGCTTGGGTGGCGTGCCCTGCGTGCTGGAGCAGCGCCTGTCGCTGCGGGCCGAGATCAGCGCGATCGTGGCCCGGGGTCGCGACGGGTCCTGCGTGCACCTGCCGGTGCAGCAGAACCTGCACCGCGACGGCGTGCTGGCGGTGACGCAAGTTCCGCCCCCGGATGTCGAAAGCAGCACTGCCGATCAGGCCATCGCTCTGGCTCGGCGGTTGGCCGAAGCGCTCGACTACGTGGGTGTGCTGTGCGTGGAATTCTTCGTGCTGCAAGACGGCACGCTGGTGGCCAACGAGATGGCGCCTCGCCCGCACAATTCGGGTCACTGCAGCATCGACGCCTGCGACCTGTCGCAGTTCGACCTGCAATTGCGAACGCTGCTCGGGCAGCCGCTGGTGATGCCGCGGATGCATTCGGCGGCGGTGATGCTGAACTTGATGGGTGATCTGTGGTGGCCGCCCGCAATGGTTGAGTCCGGGCGGGGAGAGTTCGGGCTCACAACTGTCGACCCCGCCGCCCCGGTCGAGCCAGACTGGACGCCCCTCTTGCGCCTGCCCGGCATGCACCTGCACCTGTATGGCAAGTCGCAGCCCCGGCGTGGCCGCAAGATGGGTCATCTCACCGTGACTGCGGCAGATGCGGCTGCCGCTGCCGCCACGGCGCGCAAGGCTGCGGCATTGCTGGATCTGCCAGGCTTCTGATCCGACGCCGGTGGCAATCCCGCACGAGCCGACCAAATGAGCCTCCTTTCCGGCGACGATCCGGCATCGGTGGAGGCGGCCGCGCGGCGACTGGCCCGCGGCGACCTGGTGGCCTTTCCGACCGAGACGGTCTACGGCCTGGGCGCCCGCGCCGACGACGATGCCGCCGTGGCGCGCCTCTACGCCGCCAAGGGCCGGCCTTCGGCGCATCCGTTGATCGTGCATGTGGCGCGGGCGGATGCAGCGGCGGTGTTTTCCGGCGCCGCGCCTTCATCGGCATTTCCGGCATCCGCCGCGCGCCTGATCGCGGCGTTCTGGCCGGGGCCTTTGACGGTGATCGTGCCGCGCCGCCGTGGCCATGCGGCCGCCGCAGCGGGCGGGCAGGACAGCATCGGCCTGCGCATGCCGCAGCACCCGGTGGCGCTGGCGCTGCTGCAGGCTGCGGCTCGCCTGGGCGTGCCCGGGGTTGCCGCACCGAGTGCCAACCGCTTCGGGCGCATCAGCCCCACCTGCGCCGCGCATGTGGTGGCCGAGTTCGGCCCGGACCTGGCGGTGCTGGACGGTGGAGACTGCGAGATCGGCATCGAATCGACGATCGTCGATTGCACCCGCTCGCCCGCCGCGCTATTGCGCCCCGGGCAACTCTCGCGCGCGGCGATCGAAACGGTTTTAGGCCAGGCGCTGGCTGCTCCGGATGCCGCTTCGCCGCGTGCGTCGGGCACGTTGGCATCGCACTATGCGCCGGCGGCGCGGCTGCAGCTGTTCGATGCCGACACGCTGCAGCAATGCCTGGCTGAGTTGGCATGCCGTTCCGTCGGCGCCCCCGCCGACTCGCTCATCGCTGACGCGGGTGCCGCATCCCGTGCGCAGCCAGGCACCGCGGTATATTCGCGGGCTGCGCCGCCGCCAGGGTCGGCCGTCATTCACCGGACCATGCCGGCTGACGCCCGAGCGGCGGCGCACGAACTTTTCGCGGTCTTGCGCGCGTTCGATGCCATGGGTGTGGCATCCATCTGGGTCGAACAGCCTCCGCCTGACCCCACCTGGGAAGGTGTGCGTGACCGGCTGCAGCGCGCAGCCGCGTGACGCTCCCCACTCAGCGGTCGACAGGGGGCATGGAACCCCGCCGGTCGACCCGACCCGGCCTGATGCCGATTCCGGAGCTTCGATGTACTTCAGCAAAACGTTTGGCTGGCGAAGGCAGCGCGCCTCTGCCCATGCTTCTGTCCATGCCTCTGCGCCGGCTCCTGCCTTCGCTTCTTCCTTCGCCTTGGTGTCCCGCGCCAGCCGCGGGGTGGGCGCCGTGCTGGTGGCCGGCGCCCTGCTGGCATCGTGCGGCGGTGGCTCTTCGCAACAAGAGGTCTTCCAGGCCAAGCGCTTGCTGTCCTTCGGCGACGACGCCAGCGTGTTGACGGCGTCGGGTCGAAAGTACAGTGTCAATGGGCTGAACACCAGCGGAGTGGTCGACTGCAACTTGGAGCCGCTGTGGATCCAGTCGGTGGCGGCGCTGTATGGCTTCGGCTTTGCCGAGTGCAGTCTCAACCCCAGCGACACGCCGCGCGCCAAGACGTTTGCCACCCCGGGTGCGGTGGTGGCCGACGTGACAGCACAGGTTGAAGCGCAGGTGGCCGCAGGTGGTTTCCGCGACGGTGACATCGCCACCTTGCTGGCCGGCACCAACGACATCCTTGCGCTGTACCGCCAGTACCCGGCCCGGGCCGAGTCCGAACTGATCGCCGAAGCCCATGCCCGTGGGCGCCAGCTGGCCGGGGTCGTCAACCGTTTGGTGGGACTCGGCGTCAAAGTGCTTGTGTCCGATCTGCCCGATGTCGGGTTGACCCCTTTTGCGCTCAACGAACGCACCCAGTTCGGCGACACCGACCGTGCCGCGCTGATGTCGCGCCTGACAACCGCGTTCAACGAACAGCTGGGGGTCAACGTGGTCTTGGACGGCCGCTTCGTCGGACTCGTTCAGGCCCAGCTGCGCTTCCAGGCCATCCAGCGATCGCCGGTGAGCTTCGGTTTCGTCAACATCACGCAGGGCGTCTGTCTGGTGGCGCTGTTGAACTGCACCGACAGGACCGTGCTCGCCGGTGTCACACCGCAGCAGGCACTGTGGGCCGACGACACGCGCCTGGCGCCCGGTGGTCAAAGCCAACTGGCCAATCTGGCCACGGATCGCGCGCGGCGCAACCCGTTCTGAGCGGCGCCGGGCGGCCTGGTGCGCCTGGCCCGGTCTGACCGGGTTGCGGGCTCGAAAGTCATCGACATAGACTGGCCGCATGTCCACCCCCATCGAGCCCCCGCCGGCATCGCTGCACCTGTTGGCCTTCGACACTTCGACCGAACGGCTGGCGATTGCGGTTTCTGACGGGCGCCGCCGTTGGAGTCTGGATGTCGAGGGTGGCACGGCAGCATCGGCAACGCTCGTGCCGCAGTTGCAGGCGTGTCTGGCCCAGGCCGGCCTGTCGCTGAGCGATGTCGACGCCATCGCCTTCGGCAGCGGCCCCGGGGCCTTTACGGGGCTGCGCACGGCCTGCGCGGTGGCGCAGGGCCTGGCTTTCGGGCTCGACAAGCCGCTGTTGCCGACCGACAGCCTGCTGATCGTGGCCGAGGACGCCCGTCAGCAATCCCGTCAGCAAGGCTGCCAGCAAGCCCATCCGGACGCCGGGGCGGCAGCTGGGCAGGAGATGCCCTCAATGCCCACCGACGCCGGCGATTTCGAGGTCGCCGTGGCGATGGACGCCCGCATGACCGAGGTCTATGCCGCCCACTACCGCCATGTGCGCAGCCCTGCTGCGCCGCACGGGGTCTGGCAGGTGCTGCAGGCACCGGCGCTGGTGCCGCTGGCGGATCTTGCGGCCCACTGGAACACGACTCCGACGGCGATGGCCGGATCGGCGCTGTCGGCCTTCGGCGCTGCAACGGTGCTGCCCCCGGGCGCGAAGGCGTTCGCCACGGTGCTCGACCGCGCGGCAGCACTGCTGCGGCTGGCGCAGGTGGCGGCGCGGGCCGGTGGCGGTGTCGACGCTGCTGCGGGCCTGCCGCTGTACCTGCGCGACAAGGTCGCACAGACCACCGCCGAGCGTGCGGCACTGAAGGCTGGGCAGCCGGTGGCGTTGCAGACACTGCTCGAGGCCGCCCCATCCAAGACACCATGAGCGCGTTGCCCCAACCCAACCCGCGCCAGCGGCCGATGACGCTTGGCGACCTGGACGCGGTGGCTGCGATCGAAAGCCGCGCTTACAGCCACCCGTGGAGCCACGGCAACTTTGTCGATTCTCTGGTCGCCGGTTACTTTGCCGACGTGCTGGACGACCCGGCGCACGGGCCGATCGGCTATTTCGTGGCGATGGCCGGTGTCGATGAGCTGCACCTGCTGAACATCACCGTGGCACCGGACTGGCAGCGGCGCGGATTCGGCAGCCTGCTGCTGGACACCGTGCGCCTGTTGGCGGTGCGGGCCGGGCACGCCAGCCTGTGGCTGGAGGTTCGCGAAAGCAACTTGCGGGCGCTGGCGCTGTACGGGCGCCGCGGTTTCGTGCATGTCGGCACGCGCCGCGACTACTACCCCGCCGCACCGCAGCGCGAAAACGCTGTGGTGATGCGCCTGGCACTGGCACCTGCAGGTCCGGCACATGGCTGAAACCGAAGCCTCGCTTTCGCGCTGGACCGAGCGCCAGCGCCGCATGCTGGCTGCGATGGGGCTGCGGGTGTGGGCCCCCGCGGAGCCGGCCGATGTCGCTGTCGTTGCTGCTGCCGTCGCGGCTGCTGTTGCTGCTCCCGCCGCTGCGGGTGCCGCTGTCGTCGACCCTGCGGCACCTGCTGAAGCCTGCAAGGCTGCCAGTGTGGCCGCAGCGCAGCCCAGGCGGCCGTCGGCGCCTGCAATGTCCGACCCGCTGCCAGGCAACCAGGCGGTCGTCGCCAAGGGCACCGCCGCTGATTCAACTGCGGTGGACACCGGTTGGTTGGCCCTGCGCGCCGCAGTGGCGGCGTGCACGCGTTGCCGCCTGCACGAAGGCCGCACCCATGCCGTCTTCGGCAGCGGCGCCGAGGACGCGGCCTGGCTGGTGGTGGGCGACCCGCCGGCGGCCGACGAAGACGCAGCGGGCGAGCCTTTCGTCGGCGACGCCGGGGTGTTGCTCGACCGCATGCTGGCCGCGCTGGGCCTCAGCCGCGAGAACGAAGCCGGCGCCAACGCCATCGACCACCAGCCTCGCACGCGCCGGGTCTACACCACCCTGGCGCTGCGTTGTCGCCCTGCGGCGGGAGGCCCCGCCGGTGCCAACGAATGGGCGGCTTGCCAGGGGCACCTGCAGCAGCAGATCGCGCTCTTGCAGCCACGCGTGTTGCTCGTGCTGGGCCGCATCGCTGCGCAATCGCTGCTGCGCAGCGATGCACCGATCGGACAACTGCGCGGGCAGGTGCACCACGACCTCGGTCTACCGCTGGTGGTGTCCTACCACCCGGCCTACCTGCTGCGCCATCCCGACCTGAAAGCCGCAGCCTGGGAGGACCTGTGCCGGGCGGCCGCGCTGGTTGACGGCGTCTGACCGCGCGGCGCAGCCGATGGTGGTGAGAGAGCGCCTGGTGGCCCGTTTCGAACGCAGCCGCATCAGCGACCGCCTTCAGCCGGGTTTGGGCAGTTTCTGCGGTCGCTTCCAGCCCGCCAGACTGCTCTGCCGGGCGCGCGCCACCGTCAGCTGGCCGGCCGGAGCGTCCTTGCCGATCGTCGAGCCACCACCGATGGTGGCGCCGTCACCCAGCGTCACCGGGGCCACCAGCACGCAGTTGCTGCCCACCTGCACATCGTTGCCGATCACGGTGCGGTGTTTGTTGGCGCCGTCGTAGTTGGCGGTAATGCTGCCGGCACCGAAGTTGACGCGCTCGCCGACCGTGGCATCACCGAGGTAGGCCAGGTGGTTGGCCTTGGCGCCGGCAGCCAGCGTCGAGTTCTTGACTTCGACGAAGTTGCCGATGTGGACTTCGGCGCCGAGCACGGCGCCGGGCCGCAGCCGGGCATACGGCCCCACCAGCGCGCCATTTCCGACATTGGCACCATCGATGTGGGTGTAGGGGTGGATGACGGCACCGGCGCCGATGCTCGCATCGCGCAGCACGCAATGCGCTCCCACCGTCACGCCGTCACCCAACGTCACTTCGCCTTCGAAGATGCAGCCGATGTCGATCTCGACATCGCTGCCGCAATGCAGCGTGCCGCGCACATCCAAACGCGCCGGGTCGGCGAGCCGCACGCCGGCTTCCATCAGCCGTTCGGCCTGCCGCAACTGGTGGCGCCGTTCCAGATCCGCCAGTTGCAGGGGACTGTTGACGCCCAGCACCTCGGCTTCGCTGCCAGCGGTGGCCGAGACCACCGGCACGCCGTCGGCCACCGCCATCGCGACGATGTCGGTCAGGTAGTACTCGCGCTGCACGTTGTCGTTGCGCAGTGCCGAAACCCAGCGGTGCAGCAGTGGCGTGGGCACGGCCATGATGCCGCTGTAGATCTCGCGCACCTGGCGCTGCTGCTCGCTGGCGTCCTTGTGCTCGACGATCGCGCGGATGCCACCGTCGGCCGCCCGCACGATGCGGCCGTAGCCGGTGGCGTCGGTCAGCTCGATCGTCAGCAGCGCCAGCCGCTCCCCGCCGCAGGCTTGCACCAGCGCGGCCGCGGTGTCGGGCTCGATCAGCGGCACGTCGCCATTCAGGATCAGCGTCGTACCAGGTTCATCGGGCACCTGCGGCAGCGCCT
>JBDSMV010000059.1:0-17675 GCA_039915715.1 Rubrivivax sp.
CCACGGCCAGCGCCTGCACGATGCGCTGCAGCAGCGCGTCGTCCAACGGGCCGCTGCGTCGAAGCGGCGGCGCTGCAAAAGCCAGCCGATCCGGCGCATCGGCGCTGCCGCGGCGGATGCGCACCAGCCCCACGCCACATTCCTGCACCACCACGCCCGGCTCGCGCGGCTCGCCACCGGCGACGAGCCAGGCGTGGCAACAGCCCAGCGTCGGATGCCCGGCGAACGGCAACTCGCCGCCGGGGGTGTGGATGCGCACACGGTAATCGGCCAGCAAGGGGTCGCTGGGCGGCAGCAGGAAGGTGGTTTCCGACAAGTTGGTCCAGCGCGCGAATGCAGCCATGGTGCTGTCGTCCAGCCCTTCGGCGTCGTGCACGACGGCCAGCGGGTTGCCCTTGAACGGCTGGTCGGCGAACACGTCGAGCTGGTGAAAGCGGCGTGTCCTGGCAGCGGCGAGGGTGGGGCTCATCGCTTCATCCCGGCGGACTGCGCGCCGGTCGCCGACACGCCACGGGCGGGTTCCTGCAGGGCGTTCCGGATCACCCGCGCCAGCAACGCCACGCCGTGCGCGATCTGCTCGGGCGACACCGTCACGAAGCTGAGGCGCAGCGTGTTGGTACGCCCCTGGTGCGGATAGAAGGTGGCGCCGGGCACGAACGCCATGCCGGCTTCGATGGCGCGCGGCAGCAGCGCAGTGGCGTCGATCTGCGGCGGCAGCTCGAGCCAGAAGAACATGCCACCGGCCGGCTTGACCCAACGGCAGCTGTCGGCCAGTTGCTGCGCCAGCGCGGCCTGCATGGCGTCGCGCTGGGCGGCATAACGCTTGCGAATGGTGGGCACGTGCTCGCGCAGGAAGCCGTTCTTGATGACCTCGTAGACCAGTCGCTGGTTGAAGGTGGGGGTGTGCAGGTCGGCCGCCTGCTTGGCCTGCAGCAGCTTGGGCATCAACGACTTGGGTGCCACCACATAGCCGAGCCGCAAGCCGGGCGCCAGCACCTTGCTGAACGAGCCCAGATACACCGCACCGTCGTGTGCCATCGCCGTGGCCGACAGCGGGGGCGGCGGTGGCTCGTCGAACCACAGGTCGCCGTAAGGGTTGTCTTCGACGATCGGCAGACCGAGTTCGGCCGCGCGGTCGACCAGCGCCAGCCGCCGGGCTGCAGTCATGCAGCGCCCGCTCGGGTTCTGGAAGTTGGGCAGCAGGTAGACGAAGCGGGCGGCGTTGCCCGGGCCATCGCCTGCACCCACAGCGCGGTCCAGCAGCGATGGCAGCGGACCGTCGTCGTCGCCTTCGATGGCGATCAACTCGGGCTCGTAAGGCGCAAAGGCCTGCAGGGCGCCGAGGTAGGTGGGCGACTCCACCGCCACCGCGCTGCCGGGGTCGATCAGCACCTTGCCCACCAGGTCCAGCCCCTGCTGCGAGCCGCTGGTGACCAGCACCTGCGATGCGTCGACGTTGACGCCGTGGTCGGCCAGCTCGACTGCGACCCATTCGCGCAGCGGCGCAAAGCCTTCACTGGCACCGTACTGCAGCGCCTGGCGCGGATGGTCACGCAGCACGCGAGCGCTGGCTTCGGCCATCGCCGCCACCGGAAAGCTGTCTGGCGACGGCAGGCCGCCGGCCAGCGAGATGATGCCCGGCTGCTCGGTGAGCTTCAGGATTTCGCGGATCGTCGACGGGTTGAGCCGTTCGGCACGGCGGGCCAGGGTCCAGTTCATGGGCGGCGGTTCGACTCGGTTGCAGAGAATCCGGTGGCGGTGGTTCGCAGGGGGCTGTTGCGGCCTGGATTCTCGCTGGCGTCGGGGCTGGCGTCGGGGCTGGCGTCGGGGCTGTTGTGCGGGGCTGTTGTGCGGGGCCGTCTGCAGAGCCGGCCTGCGGATCAGGCGCGCTGCCGCACCGGCATGCGCCGGCTCACGAACACCACCGCGATGACTGCCAACGAGAACGCCACCGTGGCCAGGTCCAGCCGTTCACCCAGCAGCGGGGCCGCAAAAAGCAGCGCCAGAAAGGGCTGCAGCAGTTGCACCTGGCTGACCCGCACCACGCCGCCGAGCGTCAGGCCGCGGTACCAGGCGAAGAAACCGAGCCACATCGAGAACAACGACGCGTAGCCGAAGCCGACCCAGGCCGACAGGCGCACCGTCGAGTGGGCATCGGGCCACCACCACGCCGTGGCCGGCAGCGTCAGCGGCAGCGAGCCCACCAGCACCCAGCAGATGACTTGCGGCGCGGGCATCGCGGCCGACACCCGGGCGCCGGCGACATAGCCGACGGCACCGGTGGCCACTGCCATCAGCAGCCAGCCATCGGCGGCCACCAGACGGCCCCCGCCGTGCCAGGCCGCAAAGGCCAGCACCAGAGCGCTGCCCAGCACTGCGCAGCCCCAGAACCCGACCGACGGGCGCTGGCGCAAGACCAGCGCCGCCAGCACCGCGGTGGCCAGCGGCAACAGCCCCGTGACGACGGCAGCATGCACAGCCTGCACCTCGCGCAGCGCCAGCGCGATCCCGATCGGAAACCCGAGCACGGTGCCGAGTGCGCTGAGCGCCAGCGCGCCGGCTTGGCGCCGGGGTGGCCACGGCGCGCGCCGCACCAACAAGTAGACGATGCTGAGCAGCCCCGCCACCGCAGCCCGGCCGGCGGTGACAAAGGCCGGTGGCAACTGCGGGTCAGCGGCATCGCCCACCGCCAGCCTCGTCATCGGCAGCGTCATCGCGAAGATCACCACCGCGAGTGCACCCAGCAGCAAACCGCGGGTGGCGTCGGACAAGGTTGGCTCCGGCACCGTCTGCGGAGAGATCGTCGGTGGGCTCATAACCGGAGTCTAGAAGCGCCGTCGGTACAGCCGCACGTTGATGCACCCGTCCAGCCCCCGAGGCACAGCCGGGTGACCCCACGCGCTGCACGGACAGGACACAGCTGCCTACATCCGTTCCGTGCTGATACGCGTAATGGAGGACGCGCGGGCCGCCGAACGGGTCCAATCCACCCCTTGCTGGCGCCGACCCTTCGGTGCACCGCCAAACCGGGCCCGCATCCCGACCCCACGGAGACCCCGCACGTGCCCCCATCGATGTTCGAGCCGACACAGCCTGCCAGCAGCACCGAGCTGATGCGTCTGTTCGACTTTGAACGCGATTCCCGCCCTGCGGCGCTCGACGACGGTGGCGGCAACGAGGTCAACGCCGGCTGCACCCGTCTGTCGGCACTGAACCCGTCGCTGCTGCAAGACCTGCAGCGCTTTGGCGCTGCTGCCGAACAGGGCGCGGGCATCGACCTGGTGGAAGTCATGGCTGCCGCGCTGCGCCACGACCGGCCCTTGCTGCTGCATGTGCAGAGCGGCATGCGCGTGATGCCGATGACGGTGTGGCCGGCGCACTGGCAGTTGCAGAGCCTGCTGTCTTTGCCCGAACTGCTGGATCTGCGCCTGCACGAGCTGCAACTGCTGAGCGTACAGCCGGCGCGCAGTGCCAGGCCCCCGGTTGCGGGGGGCCGCGCCGCACCGCGGTTTTCCGAGCAGTTCTCCGGTCACCCGAGTGCGGCCCACCGCAGTTCGCAGATGGGGTCCCCAGCGCAAAAAATGGCGCCGCTGCGACCCTGTTGTGGGAGTTGGCCTTGCGCGGTTCGCGCAAGGCGCTGCTGCCCGAGATCGACGGCATCGCCACCTACCGCATTGCGCCCAGCACCGAGCTCGCGGCGCTGGAGTTGCAAGGTTCGTTGAAAACCGCCGTGCAGCGGCTGCAGCACCAGACCACGCCGCTGCGCCACATCGCCACCTTCGACGGCTTCGACCCGGACCGCGCGGTGCGGCTGCTCAATGCGCTGTACCTGCAGGCGGCTTTGATGATCAGCCGTTCGCATCCCGACGCGGTCCGTTAGCCCCCCGCTCGCGGCACGTCGCCCCCCGAGGGGACGCTCCGCCTGGGGCCCGGCACAGCCGGTTCCGCGGCTCTTCCTTATCCTCGGCGCTTTGCTGCGCTAGCGGTCGGCCCGAGGGCGCCGGGTCAGCGTGCGCCGAGGGCTTCCCAGCGTTCCAGTGCCTGCATCAGTTCGTGTTCGATGGCGTCGTTGCGGGCTTGCAGTTGCGGCACCTGCTGGGGGTCTTCGGTGTAGAGGCTGCTGCTGGCGAGGCGGTCGTGGATCGTTGACTGCTCGGCTTCCAGGGCGTCGATCTTTGCTGGCAGGGCTTCCAGTTCGCGCTGCTCCTTGAAGCTGAGCTTGCGGGGCGCGGTGGTCTTGGCCGGCGCAACGGTCGCCGACGTGCGGGCGCCCGGCGCTGCAGTCGTTGACGCTGGCGCCTGCGCCGCCACCCGTTGCCGCGCACGCTGCCGCACCCAGTCCTCGTAGCCGCCTTCGTACTCGCGCCAGAAGCCGGGCTTGCCGCCGAAGGCCGGGTCGCCTTCCCAGGCGATGGTGCTGGTGGCGACGTTGTCCAGAAAGCGCCGGTCGTGGCTGACCAGAAAGACCGTGCCGGCATAGGTCTGCAGCAACTCTTCCAGCAGCTCCAGGGTGTCGATGTCGAGATCGTTGGTGGGCTCGTCCAGCACCAGCACGTTGGCCGGTAATGCAAACAGGCGGGCGAGAAGAAGCCGGTTGCGTTCGCCGCCCGACAGCGTGCGCACGGGGCTGCGCGCGCGTTCGGGTGCGAACAGGAAGTCGCCCATGTAGCTCATCACATGCTTGCGAACCAGCTTCGGCTCCTGCCCCAGTTCGATCCATTCGCTGCCCGGGCTGATGGTGTCGGCGAGCGTCGCGTCCAGGTCGAGCCCGGCGCGCATCTGGTCGAAGTACGCCACCTGCAGCCTCGTGCCCTGACGAACTTTCCCGTCCGTCGGCTGCAGTTCACCCAGGATCAGCTTCAAGAGCGTGGTCTTGCCGCAGCCGTTGGGACCGATCAGGCCGACCTTGTCACCGCGCAGGATGGTGGCGCTGAAGTGTTCGATCAGGCGCTTGTCGCCGCCTGCCTTGCCCTTTGATGCATCGAAGCGCATCGACACATCGTCCAGTTCGGCCACGATCTTGCCAGGCGGCAGACCGGTGGCCATCTCGAGCCGCACGCGGCCCAACTGGTCGCGACGTGCCACCCGGTCGACGCGCAACTGCTGCAGGCGCGCGATGCGGCTCACGCTGCGGGTGCGACGGGCTTCGACGCCCTTTCTGATCCACACCTCTTCGGCTGCCAGCAGCTTGTCGGCGCGCGTCGCGGCCAGGCCTTCGGCTTCCAGTTCGCGCACCTTGGCGGCTTCGAAGGCTTCGAAGTTGCCCGGGTAGCTGCGCAACTGGCCGCGGTCGAGTTCGATGATGCGGGTCGCCACCGCGTCGATGAAGCTGCGGTCGTGCGACACCAGCATCAACGCGCCGGGTCGGTTCGACAACAGCTCCTGCAACCATTCGATGGCGCCGATGTCGAGGTGGTTGGTGGGCTCGTCCAGCAGCAGCAGGTCGGGCTCGGCCACCAGCGCCTGCGCCAGTGCCACCCGTTTTCTGGTGCCACCCGACAAGGCGTCGACCTCGGCGTTGCCGTCCAGGTGCAGCCGCTGCAGCGCCTGGTCGACGCGCTGTTCCCAGGTCCAGCCGCCCAGCGCTTCGAGCCGGGTCTGCAACGCGTCAAGGTCGTCGGCCGCATCGTGGGCTTCGTAGCGCTCGCGCAGCGCACGGGCTTCGGCCACGCCTTCGGCCACCGCGTCGAACACCGTCAGTCCCGCCGCAAAGACCGGCTCCTGCGCCACATAGACCCGGCGCAAACCGGTTTGCATCTGCAGCTGGCCGTCGTCGGGCTTGTCGATGCCCGAGAGGATTTTCAAAAGCGACGACTTGCCGGTGCCGTTGCGACCGATCAGGGCAACGCGTTCGCCGGCTTCGATCGCGAGCGACGCGCCATCCAGCAGCGGGACATGGCCGAACGCGAGGTGCGCGTCGGCGAGGGTGAGAAGAGCCATGTGGCCGATTGTCGCGGGGCTGTTGCGGAGTCATCGCGGGGCTGTTGCTCAACTGCCGCGACCCCATCGCGAACCGGGTGCGGACCGGCCTTCGATCAGCGCTTCAGACCGCCGGGGTCGTTGTCACCTGCAGCGCCCGCTCCAGCGCGTCCTGGTGCATCGCCGCCACGTCGAAGCCGGTCTGGTCGCTGATCTCCTGAAACCCGGTCGGACTGGTGACGTTGATCTCGGTGACGCTGCTGCCGATGATGTCGAGCCCCACCAACAGCAGCCCGCGCGTGGCCAGCACCGGGCCGATCGCTTCGGCGATCGCGCGGTCGCTGTCGGCCAGCGGCTGCGCCACGCCCTTGCCCCCGACCGCCATGTTGCCGCGGATCTCGCTGCCCTGCGGAATCCGCGCCAGCGCGAACGGAACCGGCACGCCGCCGATCAGCAGCACCCGCTTGTCGCCCTGCGTAATCTCGGGCAGGTAGCGCTGCACCATCAACGTGCTGGCGCCATGGTGGTTCAGGGTTTCGATGACGCTGCCCAGGTTCATGCCGTCGGCGCCGACCCGGAAGATGCCGCTGCCGCCCATGCCGTCCAGCGGCTTGCAGATGATGTCGCCGTGTTCGGCATGAAAGCGGCGCACGTCGTCGGCGTTGCGGGTCACGAGCGTCGGCGCAGCGAAGCGCGCGAATTCCAGCACTGCCAGTTTCTCGGGATGCTCGCGCAATGCCGCAGGGCGGTTGAAGACCCGCGCGCCTTCTCGCTCGGCCTGGCTCAGCAGGTGGGTGGCGTAGAAGTACTCGCTGTCGAATGGCGGGTCCTTGCGCATCAGCACCGCGTCGACCTGGTGCAGCGGCTGCGCCCGCGGCGCGTGGCTTTCGAACCAATCGGCGCCGACGCTGCCGCTGAGCTGGATGTCGCGCACTTGCGCCGTGACAGGCTTGCCGCTCTGCCAGCGCAAGTCGCGCGGTTCGCAGGCCATCAGCGTGTGGCCGCGGTGGGCGGCTTCTCGCATCATCGCGAAACTGGAGTCCTTCTTCGGTTTGAAGGTCGACAGCGGGTCGGCCACGAACAGCAGTTTCAAAGCGCTCTCCAGAAGTGCAGCCAAAGACTGTGGCACAAGCCGCACCGGGCTGGCGTTTGCGGTCCACATCGGTATGCCGGGCGCTCCAGCGGCGCCGAGAATCCGGCTCCAGCATGTGCCGCCTTGCAGCCTATCTGGGTCAGCCGCTCTTCCTCGAAGAGCTGATCGCCAAACCGCGACATTCGCTGATGCGCCAGTCGCTGCATGCCGACCGCGCCAAGATGCAGACCAACGGCGACGGCTTCGGCATCGGCTGGTACGGCGACCGCGACGAGCCCGGTGTCTACCGCGAAGTAATGCCCGCCTGGTCCGACGACAACCTGCTGGCGCTGTCGCAGACCTTGCGGTCGCGCCTGTTCTTCGCCCATGTGCGCGCCGCCACTGCCGGCGGCATCGCGCGCCAGAACTGCCACCCGTTCCGGCATGGCCGGTACCTGTTCATGCACAACGGGCAGATCGGTGGCTATGCGCAGTTGCGACGCACGCTCGAATGCATGCTGCCCGACGAGTTGTTCGCCACCCGCCGCGGCGCCACCGATTCGGAACTGCTGTTCCTGCTGGCGCTGGCGCGCATCGAGCGCGGTGCCGAGATGGCCGATGCGGTGCTGGCGGTGCTGCGCGATGTGGCGGCCTTGATGCACGAACGCGATCTCGAAGCCGCCCTGCGTTTCACCGCGGTGCTGTCCGATGGCGACCGGCTGATCGCCTTTCGCATCGCCAGCGACGGACAACCGCCGTCGCTGTTTTTGCGCCGCTGCGAACGCGGCACCATCGTCGCAAGCGAGCCGCTGTGCGATGCCCAACCGGGGTGGGAAGCGGTGCCCGCGAACTCGGTGCTGGTCGTCGATCGGCAGGGGGCGAGCCTGGCGCGGGTCGATGCCTTGTTGACGCTGACGAACGAGTCAGCGGCGACCGGCTACCTGTGCACGGCTTGAGCCGTCGCTGGATCGGTCGCTGGATCGGTCGCTGGATCCGCCGCTTGAGCCGGTGGGGCGGGCCGGCGCTGCGTCACTGGCCAGCTCCAGCACCCAGGCCAGCGCCAGCTGCGTGAACTTCAGTGCGTGGTCGGCGGTGCCGCCGAAGCCGGCGATGGTGTCGTTGGGCGTGTGAATCCTGAAGTTGTCGTTGGCGAACGAGGCCTCGAACGGGAACGAAGCGACATACCCGGCGTTGTGCCACGAGGCATGGTCGCTGCAGCCATAACCACATGCGTCGTAAGCCACCGTCAGCTGCGGCAGGTAGGCGGCGGCCAGGTTGGCCACGAATGCGTTCTGCGCAGCGTTCGTGTAGTCGGTGTAGATCCAGAGGTCCTGCGGATCGCCCTGGTAGGCCGTCATGTCCAGCTGCATCACGCCGACCACGCGGTCGGGGCGCTCATTCAGCGCGGTGACGACGGCTTTCGATCCCAGCAGGCCCACCTCTTCGGCGGCATAGGCGATGAAGCGGATGTTGCGTTGCGGCCGGTAGTTGTGCGCCACCAGCACGCGGATGATCTCGGTCAGACCGGCGACCCCGCTGGCGTCGTCGTCGGCGCCCGGCGCCCGCACGGTTTCGGTGGGGCCGGAAGCGGTGCTGTCCAAGTGCGCGCCCAGCACGATCGTCTCCGTGGCGTTGCCGCTGCCGATGAACTCGAACTCCACCGATTTCTGGCCCCAGCTGTGGGTGATCTGCCGCACCCGCAGCGGGGCCCGAGCGCCGTTGACGACAGCGACCCGGGTGGTCAGGGCCAGCGACTGCCAGCGTGCGTACAGTCCGTCCGAGGACAGCCTGCCCGAGGTGCTGTTGTAGCGGCGGTTCTGGAACGACGACAGGTAGTCGATCGTGGCCAGGATGTTGGCGGCCTGCAGCCGCGGCATCAGTTCCTGAACGAGCTGCGGGTTGTCGATCGCGTAGCTCGGGGCCAGCGCGGGCACGGGCGTGGACTGCAGACGGTCCAGCACCGCCAGCGCCTCGGCCATCGAATCGTGCCGCACGAAACCGCCGCAGATGCGCAGGTTCTCGTGCACGGCCTGCGACAGCGACTCGATCATCTGGTCGTCGATCTCGACCGCGTGGACGGTCTCGGTGGTGTCGACGAGCCGACTGCTGCGCCGGGCGGCCGGCACGGTCACGGGCACCGCGCGGGTGGCCAGCGTGCGCGCCTGCAGCGCGGTGCGCTGCAGCACCGCGTGGGCGCGCTCGCCGATCGTGATCCAGGTCGGGGCTGCCAAACCCGTGCCAGCGCTCAACAGGCCGAGAGCGCAGAGGGTGGCGCTGCGAATAGCGCTGCGTACGGCGCGATGCGGCTGTGTGGCGGTCATGCGGTCCTTAGGGGGAGTGGGGCGTCAGAGCGGCGCGATGCCGCGGGATTGTGATTCAAGGTCTTGTAGCTACCGTCGGTGGCGCAAGACCCCGCGCAGATCCAAGTACAAGCATGGCGTGAGGTTGAAGGCATCACCCCGAACGGCCTCAGCAACACGGTGGCGATGCCAGTGCGGCCTGGTCGTCTCGCTGCCCCCCTGCCGTCCGGCCAGCCCGCGAGCAGGCCCCGCGGGTTTCTACGTGCTTTGCATACACTGCGCGCTCTTTGCCGGCTCGCCTGCGCGAGATTCCGGGGGCCGCGATGCGTGGCTGCCGGGTTGCTGGGTCGCCACGACGCAGCCGCTCCGGCCCCCTCATTCCAGTCGACCGGGTTCGCCATGTCCTGCAACCTCGCATTGCCGCTTTCGATCTCATACGCCCGTTTGCGCCGCGGCGCACACACAGCAGCCCATGGCGCTGCCGTGATGCTGATGGCGCTGGCGCTGGCGGCTTGCGGTCCTTCGGCCGACAAGGCCGGCGGCGGTGCCGGCGGCCCGCCGAAGGGGGGCGGCCCGGGCGGCGCAGGTGGCGCACCGCCGCCGATGGCCGTGACGGTGCGCAGCGTCATGCAGCAGACGGTCCCGGTGCTGATCGACGCGGTCGGTCAGGCCGAAGGCTCCAAGGAAGTGGAGGTGCGGGCCCGCGTCAGCGGCTTGCTGGAAAGCCAGCGCTACGCCGAAGGCGAGCGCGTCAAGGCCGGGCAGACGATGTTCACGATCGAGCGCGCCCCGTTCGAGATCGCCCTGGCGCAAGCCAAGGCGGGGCTGGCGCAACAGCAGTCGCTGCTGGACCAGGCGCAGCGCGAAGCCAAGCGACTGCAGCCGCTGGCCGCCATGCAGGCGATCTCGCAGCGTGAAGCCGACGACGCGCAGAGTTCGTCGCGCAATGCCGAAGCCGGTTTGTCGGTCGCCCGGGCGCGGGTGCGTGAAGCCGAGCTGAATCTGTCCTACACCACCGCCAAGGCCCCGATAGCCGGCACCGCCGGCCGCGCCGAGAAGTCGATCGGCAGCCTGGTGGGACCCACCGACGGTTTGCTGGCGCGCATCTTCCAGTCGGACCCGATCTGGGTCCGCTTCGCCTTCAACGACAGCGAGCTGACGCAATTGCGCAAGCAGATGGCCAACCGCAGCGCCGGCGCAAACAACGCCAAGGACGGCACGCCGGTGCGGCTGCTTGGCGCCGACGGCAAGGCGCTCGGCGTGACCGGCAAGTTGAACTTCACCGGCTCCACCGTCGACCCGAAACTGGGCACGGTGCAACTGCGCGCGGTGTTCCCCAACCCCGATCTGCAATTTCTGCCCGGCCAGTTCGTCAAGGCTCAGGTGCAGGCCGGAGAACAGAAGGGCTGGCTGGTGCCGCAGGCCGCCGTCTCGACCAACGAGCAGGGCAAGGCGGTGTGGGTCGTCAGGGACGGCAAGGCGATGCCCAATCCGGTCGAGGTCGGCGGCTGGTTCGGCGGCGACTGGATCGTGCTCAAGGGTCTGCAGGACGGCGACCAGGTGGTGACGGACAACCTGATGAAGCTGCGACCCGGCGCGCCGGTGCAACCGAAAGCAGCGGGGCCGGCCGGGGCGCCTGCTTCCGGTGCGTCAGGCACCGCATCGGCGGCCGCTCCTGGCGCTTCGCGCTGAAGCCCAAGGAGATCGCATGAATTCACGCTTCTTCATCGAACGGCCGATCTTCGCGGCGGTGCTGTCGATCGTCATCGTGCTGGCGGGGCTGGTGTCGCTGTCGATCCTGCCGATCGCGCAGTACCCCGAGATCGCCCCGCCCACCGTCACCGTCACCGCCACCTATCCCGGGGCGTCGGCCGAAACCCTGGCCAAGACGGTGGCCGCGCCGATCGAGGAACAACTCTCGGGGGTCGACAACCTGCTGTACTACAGCAGCAGCAGCTCCAGCAACGGCCAGAGCACCATCACTGCCACTTTCGAGGTCGGCACCGATGTCGACCAGGCGGTCTTCAACGTCAACAACCGGGTGCAACTGGCGACCCCGCGGTTGCCCGACGAGGTGCGGCGCAACGGCGTGGTGGTGGCCAAGCGCAGCAGCAACTTCCTGCTGGTGATCGCGGTCAATTCGCCCAACGGCACGCACGACTCGCTGTTCCTGTCGAACTACTCGACCCAGAACATCGTCGATGAACTCAAGCGCGTGCAGGGCACGGCCGACGTGCAGGTGTTCGGTGCCCGCGACTACTCGATGCGCTTGTGGTTGCAGCCCGACAAGATGGCGCGGCTGGGGGTCACCACCGGCGACATCGCGCAGGCCGTGAATTCTCAGAACGCGCAGTTCGCCGCCGGCAAGATCGGCGCCACGCCGTCGCCGCCCGGGCAACAGTTCGTCTACACCGTGACCGCGCGCGGCCGGCTGATCGACGCCGACCAGTTCGGCAACGTGATCCTGCGTTCCAGTGGCACTGGCGGCACCCTGCGCCTGAAAGACGTGGCACGGGTCGAGTTGGGGGCGCAGAGCTACGACGCCAGCAACAGCGTCAACGGCAAGCCGGCAATCGCCCTCGGCGTGTTCCTGCAGTCGGGCGCCAACGCGCTGGACACCGGCAAGGCGGTCAAGCAGCGCATGGCCGACTTGAAGCGCGACCAGTTTCCGAGCGATGTCGACTATGTGATTCCGTACGACACCACGCGCTTCGTGTCGGCGTCGATCGAGGAGGTGGTCACGACCATCGTCGAAGCCGCGATCATCGTCGTGCTGGTGGTGTTCGTGTTCCTGCAGACCTGGCGCGCCACGCTGATCCCGATGCTGGCGGTGCCGGTGTCGTTGATCGGCACTTTCGCCGGTTTGTGGCTGGCGGGCTTCTCGATCAACACCCTGACCCTGTTCGCGATGGTGCTGGCGATCGGCATCGTGGTCGACGATGCGATCGTGGTGCTGGAGAACGTCGAACGGCTGATGCGCGAAGAAAAGATGCCGGCGATGGAGGCCTCGATCGAGGCCATGCGCGAGGTTTCGGGCGCCGTCGTCGGCATCGTGCTGGTGCTGTGCGCGGTGTTCATTCCGGTGGCATTCCTGGGGGGCATCGCGGGCCAGTTGTATCGACAGTTCGCGGTCACCGTGGCGATCGCGGTGGTGATCTCTGGCGTGGTGGCGCTGACCCTGACGCCGGCTTTGTGCGCGCTGCTCCTGAAGGTGCACGACGAGAACAAGCCCGGCGTGATGCAGAAGGTGTTCAAGCCCTTCAACCGCGGCTTCGGCTGGCTCACCGACCGCTTCGCCGGAGCGGTCGGGCTGGCGCTGCACCACCGGGTGATCTCGATCGTGCTGTTCGCGGCGATGCTGGGTCTGGCGGCGCTGATGTTCACGCGCGTTCCGGGCAGCTTCGTGCCGCCTGAAGACCAGGGCTACATCATCGCGGTGGCGGCCCTGCCCGACGGCGCCACGCTCGAGCGCACCAGCGCCACCACCGAGCAGTTGCGCAAGAACATGGCCAAGAACGACGCCGTCGAAGCCTTCTTCATCATCAACGGCTTTGACTTCGTCGGTGGCGGCGCCAAGTCCAACGCGGCCACGATCTTTGTGCCGATGAAGTCCTGGAAAGACCGCAAGCAAAGCTCGTTCGAGATGGCCGGCGAGGTCAGCGGCAAGGGTTTCGGCTTGCCGGACGGGTTGGTGTTCGCCTTCAACCCACCGGCGATCCAGGGCCTGGGTTCGGCCGGTGGCTTCGAGGTCTATGTGCAGAGCCGCAAGAGCAGCGACCCGCAGCAACTGGCGCAAGTCACCAACGACTTCATGGCGGCCCTGCGCCAGCGGCCCGAGTTGGCGGACATGCAAACCTTCTTCCGCCCGACCGTGCCGCAATTGCGGGTCGAGGTCGACCGTGAAAAGGCGCTGGCATTGGGAGTGCCGGTCAACGATGTCTTCAGCGCGTTGCAAGCCCAATTGGGCTCGCTCTACATCAACGACTTCAACCTGCAGGGCCGCACGTATCGGGTCACGATGCAGGCCGACGCGCCGTTCCGATCCAAGCCCGAAGACATCGGCGCGATCTATGTGCGCAGCACCACCAGCAGCGACATGGTGCCGCTGAAGGCGTTGATCACCGTCACGAGCCTGATCGGCCCCGAGCAGATCGAGCGCTACAACGGCTACACCGCGGCCCGGGTGCTGGGCGGTGCCAAGCCCGGCTACAGCTCGGGGCAGGCGCTGTCGGCGGTCGAAGCAGTGGCCAAGCAGGTGCTGCCTGAGGGCTACAGCTATGCCTGGACTTCACAGGCCTACCAGGAGAAGCGCACCGGCAGCGCCAGCGTGTTCGCCTTCGGCTTCGCAATCGTGATGGTCTACCTGATCCTGTCGGCGCTGTACGAGCGCTGGGGCGTGCCGCTGGCGGTGTTGCTGGCGGTGCCGTTCGCGATGACCGGTGCGCTGCTGCTGGTGTGGCTGCGCGACATGAGCAACGACATCTACTTCCAGATCGGTCTGATCGTCTTGATCGGCCTGGCCGCGAAGAACGCGATCCTGATCGCCGAATTCGCGATGCAGGGTATGGCCGAAGGCAAGAGTGCGATCGAAGCCGCGGCCGAGTCGGCGCGGCTGCGGTTCAGGCCGATCGTGATGACTTCGCTGGCCTTCATGCTCGGCGTGGTGCCGCTGATGATCGCCACCGGCGCCGGTGCGGCGGCTCGGCAATCGATGGGAACCGGGGTCTTCGGCGGCATGCTGATCGCAACCTTCGTGGCGCCGATCTTCGTGCCGTTGTTCTTTTCGTTGCTGGCACGCAAGCCGCGGCCGGTTCATGGCACGCACGTTTCGCCTGGAACACACGGCGAAGGCGCAACGCCATCGCTGCACCCCGGCGGCGGCGGCCGGCCGGTGGTCGGCGCGGCAGACGCACCGCCGGAGCTTTGATGAAATCGAGCATGACGATGCACACACCCGCCCGGCGTTCGGCGCGGCTCGCCATCTGGAGCGCCGTCGCGCTGCTGGCCGGGTGCGCGGCGGTCGGCCCCGACTACGAACGCCCGGCAGTGGTGCTGCCGGATGGCTTCGGGCATTCGGGCAGCAGCGCCTCGTTCAGTGGACCCGAAGGCAGCCTGCCGGCCGAGTGGTGGCGCCTGTATGGCGATGCCGAACTGACGAGCCTGATCGACCGTGCACTGGCTGCCAACACCACCATCGCGCAGGCGGTGGCCCGGGTCGAGCTGGCACAGGCGCAACTGCGAGAAGCCGGCGGCGCCTACCTGCCGTCCGTCAACGGCAATGCCAGCGCCGGCCGCAGCAGCAGCAGTGCGCTGTCGCTCGGCAACCAGGGGCGCTCGTTCACCGGCAACAGCTTCGGCCTGTCGTTGTCGACCAGCTTCGAGATCGACTTCTGGGGCCGTTTGCGGCGCACCGAGGAAGCGGCTCGGGCGCAGCTGCTGGGCACTGCCGCTGCGCGCGACACCGTGCGCCTGACGGTGGCCTCAGCGGTGGCGCAGAACTGGTTCGCCCTGCGCTCGCTGGACGCGCAGATCGCCGCCACCGACCAGACGCTGCGCTCGCGCGTCCAGGGGCTGCGGGTCTTCAGGCAGCGGCTGGACGCCGGCGTGGGTTCGGGTCTGGAAGTCGAGCAGGCCGAGATCCTGCGCACCGACAGCGCCGTGCTGCTGCGTGAGTTGCAGCGCCAGCGCGCTGTCACGGTGTCGCAGTTGGCGCTGCTGACCGGCGAGCCCGGGCTGCAGCTGCAGGCGTCGCTCGTCAGACCGTTGATGGTCGGATCGGCCGCATCGGCGGCAGCTTCATCGGCTTCAGGGGTTTCAGCTGGCGAAGTGGGAACTTCGGTTGCGAACGGCGCCGCCGCGACACCCCCGCCACCACCGCTGCCGCCGCCGGGCCTGCCATCGACCTTGCTGGACCGGCGTCCCGACATCCGCGCCGCCGAGGCGCAGCTGGCTGCCGCCAACGCAACCATCGGCGTGGCACAGGCCAACCGGCTGCCCACCGTGTCGCTGACCGGCAGTCTGGGTCAGCAGAGCACCGAACTGCAATCGGTGCTGAACGCACCGGCCCGGCTGTGGTCGCTGGGCATCGGCCTGACGGCACCGATCTTCGACGGGGGCCGCCTGGCCGCCCGCGCCGACCAGGCCCGCGCGCGACAGCAGGAAGCGCTGGGTGCGTGGCGCGGCACCGTGCAGACCGCCTTCAAGGAAGTCGCCGATGCGTTGACAGCAGTCAGTGCGGCACGCGAATCGGCGCTCGACTTGCAGCGCCGCGACCGGTCGGCGCAAGCTGCCCTGCGCCTGGCGCAAGCGCGCTTCGACGCCGGCTATTCGGGCAACCTGGAACTTCTGGACGCACAGCGCGTGGCCACTTCCGCACAGCTGGAAGCCGTGCGCAATCTGCAGCAGCAGTACGGCGCCAGCATCGACCTGATCAAGGCACTCGGCGGCGGCTGGAGCGGGTACTAGAGCCCCCCCGCTCACTGTCGCTCGCTGCCTCCCGAGGGGGTGTTCGCCTGCGGCCCGGCAAAGCCGGCTCCGCGGCTTTTCTCGGTCCACCGCGCTGGCTGGCGCGGCGTTTTGGTGCGCCGTTGATCTGCGGTCTGGAGGATCAGCGTGCGGGTTGGGGCGGGGTGAGTTTGCCGACGAAGACCACCGGACCGGTGGGCTGGCCGGTGGGGGAGCCGCCGGGGGGTTCGATGCTGACCGCCAGGTGATCGATGCCGCTGCCCTGCAGGCCGCCGGGCAATGCGCCTGCGGCCAGCACGGTGGTGCCATCGGGGCTGATCAGCCCCAGCGGTTTCGGTCCGCCTTCGGCTCGCGCCCACCACAGTTGCAGGCTGCGCTCGGGCTTCAACGCCACCGGCGTCAAGGGCCGTGCCACCACTGAGCGCCCGTCGCCGGCGAAGCTGGCGACGATCGAGCCGGCGCCGGCCGGGTCGGCTCCGGTGCCCTGCAGCACCACCACCACCGGCGGCGATGCCGGCGGCAGCGGTTGACCGAGCAGCACCGCCAACCCCACCACCGCCGCCAGGGCCAGGCCGCTGAGGGTGCGCCACAGTGCCAGCCGCTGCCACAGCGATGCCGGGCGGGCGGGTTCGGCATGCGCTGCGGCCGGCCACAAGCGGGCCTCGATGGCTTGCCAGACCTGCGGTGGCGGCACCACTTCGCGCAGGGCATCGGTCAGCGGCATCAGCCGCTGTTGCCACGACTGCACAGCCGCTTGCAGTGCAGGATGCGAGGGCAACAAGGCCTCGAAACGCGCGCGGGCGCGGCCGCGCAGGGTGCCGGTGACGTACTGAGCGCCGAGTGCTTCGGCCAGAGCGGGCCGTCCGTAGTCCATGTCAGTTCCGCCCCTGGGGGGTGGTGCCGGGGTCGGCGGAAAGCGCGGTATCCGCGCGGCCCATGGCATGGTCCAGGCACTGCTTGAGCGTCATCAACGCGCGCCGCACCCAACTCTTGACGGTGCCCAACGGCTCGCGCAGGCGCTCAGCCACTTCGGCATGCGTCAAGCCGTCGTAGAAAGCCAACGACACGCTCTGGCGCTGTGCCGGCGTCAGGCGCTGCAGGCACTGCGTCAGCTCATGCTTGTCGCTGGCCTGCACCAGCAAGTCCAGCGGGCCCGGACCTTCGTCGGCGGTGGCCTCCTGCGGGTCTGGGCGGTCGTCGTCGTCGCTGCCGGTCAGGCTCTGGGTGCGGGGCAGCGTGTTGGCGCGACGCAGGCTGTCGATGGCGCGGTTGCGGGCGATGTGCGTCAGCCAGGTCAACGGCTGGCTGCGCGCGGCGTCGAAGCTGGAAGCGGCCTTCCAGACCGAGACATAGACGTCCTGCAACAGGTCCTCGGCCTGGGCCCGGTCGCGCTGAATGCGCAGCACCACCGCATACAAGTGGCCGCTGGTGTTCTCGTACAGACGCGCGAACGCAATGCGGTCGCCAAGTCCGGCGCGCGATAGCAACTGCGCCAGATCGCGGCTGCGTTCGGACCAGTCGCGCGGGTGAGTCTTGATCATCGGCACCTTCTCCGTGATGGCCGTCGCCTGACGGACTTGTATGCTTCGTGTGCTCCGAGTCCGGGCCCGACCGGCCGACCCTGTGGCGCGCGCATTGTCGCGGGGGTCTTCCGGCCGTGCCAGTGTTCGGGTCGACAAATTCGAGCGATCCATTCCCCGACGCCCCACCACCCTCAGGAGCTGTCCATGACAAAAGCCCTTTCCTTCACCGCGCTTTCTGGCTGCATGCCGGCAGCCCGCGGGCGGGCCATCCGACCCCGCAACGCCCGCACCGCGAAGCAGCGGCTGGCGCTGGCGGCCGTCGCCTGCGGCCTGGCGCTGGCCATGGCAGCCCCTGCCCATGCGATCGTCGGCGGACAACCCACGGCTTCGTTCGCG
>JBDSMV010000151.1:0-5074 GCA_039915715.1 Rubrivivax sp.
CGGCGCTGAAGATCGAGTTGGCATAAGACAGCGCCAGGCGGCCGGCTTCGGTCAGTTGCAGCGTGCGACCGACGCGGTCGAAGAGGGGTTGCCCGAGCTGCGCTTCCAGCTGTCTGATCTGCGCCGACAGCGCCGACTGCGACACATGCAGCTTCTGCGCTGCCCGCGTCAGGTGGCCTTCGAGGGCCACGGCCCAGAAGTAGTGCAGGTGGTGGTAGTTGAGCCGCAGCGCCAGCGGTTCGGGAGGCGGCCTGGCATCTGACCCAAGCTTTGCAGACCGCTCTGCAACGGGCTTCGAATCGATCGCCAAATCGTTCCTTTGAAACGAACAGATGGTTCTGAACATTGAATTTTACAGATCGAAGGTGCGCATCGACACTGCATCGGTTGCCGCGTCTCCGACACCCATGACTCCATCGTCGCCTTGTACCCACCGCATGACTCCAGCGTCGGTGAATCCGCGCCTCGACGCGGCGATCTGGCGCGCGGCGCGCGCCGCCAGCTTGCTGCCGATCGGCATCGCGCTCGCAGCCGTCGTGGCGGTTGCGCTGGGGCATCGCGGTGTGGCATTCGGGTTGCGGCTGGACCCTCTGGGTGCGGTGATGCTGTTGCTGGTGGCGTTCATCGGCTGGGTGATCGTGCGGTATTCGCGCGACTACCTGGGCGGGCAAGCCGGGCAATCGCGCTATGCCGGCTGGCTGATGGGAACGCTGGCAGCGGTGGCCTCGGTGGCCGTGGCCGACAACCTGGCGCTGTTGGCGCTGGCGTGGATCGCCGCCAGCCTGTGCGTGCACCGGCTCCTGACGTTCTTCCGCGACCGCGCGCCGGCCAGGGTGGCCGCACACAAGAAGTTCGTCGTGGCGCGGGCAGCCGATGTCTGCATGGTGGCCGCGGTGGCACTGCTGGCCGCCGGCTATGGCACGCTGCAGCTCAGCGCGATCACCGCGCAGGTGGCGGTCGGCACTCTGCCGCTGGCCGCGCCGGTGCAACTGGCGATCGGACTGGTGGCGCTGGCAGCCTTGCTGAAATGCGCCCAACTGCCGGTGCACGGTTGGCTGATCCAGGTCATGGAAGCACCGACCCCGGTGTCGGCGTTGCTGCATGCCGGTGTCGTGAACCTGGGCGGCTTCGTGCTGATGCGCTTCGCGCCACTGGTCGCGGAGGTGCCTGCCGCGCAGGTGCTCCTGGTGCTGGTGGGTTCGGCCACCGCGGTGCTGGCGGCGCTGGTGATGAGCACGCGCATCAGCATCAAGGTGATGCTGGCGTGGTCCACCAGCGCGCAGATGGGCTTCATGCTGATGCAATGCGGGCTCGGCGCCTGGGGCTTGGCGTTGCTGCACCTGCTGGCGCATTCGCTCTACAAGGCGCACGCTTTTCTGTCGGCCGGCGCAATCGTGCAAGCGCATGCCGAGTGGGTCCAGGCGCCGCCGCGCGCGCCCTTGAAGGCGCCGGCGCTGATCGCTGGCTTGCTGCTGTCGCTGGTGATGGTGGCTGCCGCCGGGTGGCTGTGGTCACCGCTGCCGGGATCGGCCGGGTTGGCCACGGCATTGCCCGGTGCATCGGTGCCGTGGCTGCTTTCGGCCATCGTTGCCGTGTCACTGGTGCCGCTGCTGCAGGCGCGCGCCGGAGCGGGCTGGCTGCTGCCGGGGATGTGGTCGGGGCTGGGGGCATTCGGCGTCGCTTCACTGTACTTTCTGCTGCACGCTGCATCCGCGAGCTTCGGCGTGATCACAGCCGACCCACCGGCTTGGCTGTTGCTGTGGGTGGGGTTGCTGTTCGCAGCGTTGTTCGCGGTCCAGAGCTGTGTGGCATTGGCGCCGCGGGGTGCGGTTGCTCGGCGTCTCTACCCGTGGTTCTACGGCGGTCTGTTTCTGGACGAATGCTTCACGCGGCTGCTGCTGCGGAACGACCGTCCAGTGGATTCAAGTCGGGCCACGCAGAGGAAGTCATGACCCCCACCCCGCAAACCGCAACACCTGCAAGCGCGGCGCTTGCGGCCCAGATCGAAGCCGCCACCGGCTCGGTCGCACCGACCTGGCCGCTGGAAAGTTTCATTGCCGTCAACCCGTACTGGGGCTGGCGCGAGCAGCCCATCGCCGATGCTGCGGCATCGCTGGGCGTGCTGGCAGGCACCTGTTTGACAGCACCGCGCGATGTCTTTCGGCAGGCGCATGGCGCCGGCCAGTTGTGTACCGAGGACTTGCGGGCTGCACTGACCGCAGCGCGTGCCAGCGGCGGCGCAGACGAAGTGCCCGGTCTGCCGCAGCTGCTGGATGCGTTGGCGCCCGCGGGCGACCTGGGGGCGGGCTCGGATGCCAAATCTGATGAACGGCGCGCCACCATGCCACAGCGCCTGCCGCTGATCACGGACCTGTGCGATGCCGCCGGTTCGCCGGGTCTGGGCCAGAGCTGGACTGCGCAGGTGACCCATCAGATCAGTCAGCATGCTGCGGCTTTCTTCGACCGCGGCCAGGCGCTCTGGCAGATGCCCACCGACGCCGGCTTGTGGAACACCTGGCGGCACCAGTTGCTGGCCGACCGTGGCCTGCAGTGGCCCGGGGGACGGGCTGCGATGGCGGCTCGGGTGCAGGCGCTTCCGCCCACGCCGGTGGCGGCCATCGAAGCCTTGCTGGACAACCTGCAGGTGCCCGATGCGGTGCGCGCCGAGTACCTGCAGGCCGTGTTGCTGGCCATGTCCGGCTGGGCGTCGTGGTGCGCACAGTTGCGTTGGCAGTCGGTGCTTGTTGGTCAGCCCGCAGCAGCCGATGACGAGCCGCAGACGCATCTGCTGGCGGTGCGGCTGTGCTGGGAAGCCCTGCTGGCCGACTCCCGTCTGCCGCTGGCCGAATGGCGCGGCCAGTGGGCGGCGCTTGCCAGCAGGCGCGAAGCGTTGCGGCAGCATCAGGCAGTGGACTGGTTGCTGCAATCAGCGCTGGAATTCGGCCATCAGCGTCAGGTCGTGGATGGTCTGCGTGGATCGGCCGCTGCTGCCGGCGCGCGCCCCGGTGCAGCAGCCGACTTGCTGCCAGCGGTGCAAGCGATGTTTTGCATCGACGTGCGGTCCGAGGTGTTTCGCCGCGCGTTGGAAGCCGTGGCCGGCACAGCGCTGCACACGCGCGGTTTCGCGGGCTTCTTCGGCTTGCCGATCGCCTACACCCCGCTGGGGGGAGCCTGCGCGCGCCCGCAACTGCCAGGTCTGCTGCATCCGACACTGCAGGTCAGCGACGCAGCGAAGGCCGAAGTCGAAGGTGCAACGCCAGCATCGCGGTCGCTGGGCCAGGTGTTGGCGGCCAGGCGCCGCAGAAGCTTTGCGCTGGCGACCCTCTGGCACGATTTCCGCCGCGCGCCGGCGTCGATCTTCAGCTTCGTCGAGTCGCTGGGGCTGGCCTACGGGCCCAGGCTGTTGCTGGACAGCCTTGCGCTTGCGCGCGCTTCGGGTTCGGGCAGCGCTGACGGAACCGAGCCCGCGTTCGTCTCGCGGCTGCCGGCAAGCCAGCCCGACACCGCGGCGTTGGTGACGATGGCTGCCGGCATTCTCAAGGCGGTGGGCCTCGTCGATGGCTTCGCGCCGCTGGTGCTGCTGGTCGGTCATGGCAGCCAGAGTGCCAACAACGCGCATGCCGCCGGCCTGGACTGCGGTGCTTGCGGCGGCCAGACCGGTGAAGTCAACGCCCGCCTGTTGGCAGGGTTGCTGAACCGGGCAACGGTGCGGCAGGGGTTGTCGGCGCATGGCATCCAGGTGCCCGTTTCCACGCGCTTCATGGCCGCGCTGCACAACACGACCACCGACGAGGTGAGGCTGTTCGACTGCCTCGACACCGCACCCGCACCCGCCCCTGGGTTGCAGGCAGTGCAGCGCAACGAAATGATTCGCTTGCAACGTTGGCTGGAGCAGGCCGGAACCGCGGCCCGTTCGGAGCGCGCTGCAGGCCTGGGGCTGAACAGCGATGGTCGCGCAACGGAACTGCTCGCCTCGCTGCGCCAGCGCGCCAGCGACTGGTCGCAGGTTCGACCCGAGTGGGGTCTGGCCGACAACGCCATGCTGATCGTGGCGCCGCGCGCCCGCAGCCGCGGCTTCGATCTGCAGGGCCGCAGCTTCCTGCACGACTACGACTGGCGCCGGGACCTTGACTCGTCGGTGTTGACACTGATCATGACCGCGCCGATGGTGGTGGCGAACTGGATCAACCTGCAGTACCACGCCTCGACATTGGACAACCGGCGCTACGGCAGTGGCGACAAGGTGCTGCACAACGTGGTGGGCCACGGCGTGGGGGTTTTCGAAGGCAACGGCGGTGACTTGCGCATCGGCTTGCCGTTGCAGTCTCTGCACGATGGATACCGGTGGCGTCACACCCCATTGCGGCTGACGGTGCTGATCGAAGCGCCGCGCGAGAAGGTCGAAGCCGTGATGGCGCAGCAGCCCGTGGTGCAGCAACTGGTGGGCAACGGATGGCTGCACCTGCTGCGCATCGAAGATGGAACAACAAAAAGCCAGGACGCTGGCAGCAGCCCTGGCTTGTTGGTCGAGCGCTGGCTGCCCGCAGGCAAGCGCTGGAGCCCGGTCGACAGCGCAACGCTGCCAACCTAGGGGTGGTCAGCGGCTGCGCATGCGCAGTGCCAGCCCGGCCAGGCCCAGAACCATCAGCACCACGGTCATGGGCTCGGGAACCGGCGCATAGACCAGCGAGCCGGCGAAGCCGCGCGACGAGAAGAACGAGGCGGTGGTGGTGAAAGGCGCGCTGCGGGCGTCGCCGGTGGTCAGCGTCAGGAACGAATCGGAGAAGGTCTGCAGCGCCGCGGCTCCGGCGCCGAAATATCTCGGCCCTGCGTTGCTGAAGACCAGCGCGACACCGGTGAGCTGACCGCTGGTGAGCGAGATGTCGGGGATGTCGATCGACAGCGATTCACCATTGAGGACAGCACCCTGAACGCCCGCTGCACTGCCCAGAAGCGTCCAGCCTGCCATGGAACTGCCCGCGCCAGCGGTCACCGGGCCGCCAAGTGCCGTGCCGACCCGCGTGTAGACATCGATCCCGAAGCTGGCGCCTGCGGCTGCGGTGTTGAAGGTGCT
>JBDSMV010000162.1:0-4061 GCA_039915715.1 Rubrivivax sp.
CTGCGCGCTGCTGGCGCGTGACCACGGCCTGCCACTGGCCCTGCAACTGCTGATCACACCGGGCACGGCAGCGCGCGCCGACAGCCCGTCGCATGCCCGTTTCGGCAGCGGATTCCTGCTCGACGCCACCACGATCGCGTGGTTCTTCGACCACTTCATCGACGCAGCCGACCGCGACGACTGGCGTTTCGCTCCGCTGCGCGCGGAGGTCGAAGGCACGGCGCCGGCCTGCGTGATCCTGGCTGAATGCGACCCGCTGGTCGACGAGGGGCTGGCCTATGCCGACCACTTGCGCGCTGCCGGGGTGCCGGTGACGCTGGAGCTGGCACGCGGTGTCACGCACGATTTCATCAAGATGGGGCGGGTGCTGCCCGAGGCGTCGCTGGCGCTGGATGTCGCAGCCGCTGCCCTGCGAGCCATCGCCGACTCTCGATGACCGAACCCACCGCGCCCACCTTCCGCCATGTCGAGACCCTGCGGGTGCGCTGGGCCGAGGTCGACGCGCAACGGATCGTTTTCAACGCCCACTATCTGATGTATGTCGACACCGTGGTGGCGGGCTGGTGGCGTGCAATGGCACTGCCGTATCCGCAGGCCGTGCTCGATCTGGGCGTGGACTTGTATGTGCGCAAGGCGACGCTGGAATACGAAGCCCCTGCTCGCTGCGACGACCGCATCGCCGTGGGCATCCGTTGCGGGCGCATCGGCCGCTCGTCGCTGACTTTCGAAGCCACGATCCACCGCGGCGCTCAGCGTTTGGTGCGAGGCGATCTGGTCTATGTCTGCGCCGATCCTGTTGCGATGCAGAGTCGGCCGATTCCCGCCGCGCTGAGAGAGGTGTTCGAGGCCTTCGAGGCCGGGGAGGCGATGCTGTCGCTGCGCTGCGGTGACAGCGCAGACCTGCTGGAGGCCGCGCAGGAGGTCCTGGCGGCTTGCCCCGAAGCTGCCGACGCAACGGCGCCGTCCGGCCTGCAGGTCGTCGTCTTCAATCGCCTGGGTCGACCGGTGAGCTGCGGCTGGCTGGCGACGCCGGCCGCGGAGCCGGCTGGCAGCTGGTGCGTCGGCGGGCTGTGGACGCTGCCGGAATTGCGCGGCGCCGGCCATGGCGCGGCGGTGCTGCAGGGGCTGTTGCAGGCCGCGCGGTCGTTGTCGGTGAGCGGGCCGGATCCGGTTGAGGGTCCAAGGGTCGTCGCCGAGGTGCCACCCCCTGCGAGAGCGCTGTTCGAACGCGCTGGATTCCGTGCACGCGGCGCTGGCGGTGTGCCCTCCGACCGCCTATTGCCGATGCAGTGGATGACTTGAAGCGCACCAGAGTCGCCCCGGGGGCGCCCCGGGGTCGCAGGATGTTCACGCCAGGCGGTCAAACATCTCCTCGTGGCGCTCACCCACGCACCACGGCGCCAGAGCCGCAGCAGCGTCGGCCTGCACCGCGGCGCGGTCGGCCGGTGTGAGACCCCCTTCGGCGCGGGCGTAGGTTTCCATCCAGGTGATACCGGCAGTTCCGTCGTCGGACCGCCGGTACAGCGCCGCGAGCAACCCCGGCAGCTGCTGGCGAAACCGCTGTTGCAGCGCCCGCAGGGCCCGCTCGGCGGCGCCCACATCGGCTGCGGCGCAGCGCCAATAGACGAACAGCTCGGTCGCCATCTTGACTTCCGTCACCCGGCAATCGAGCTGGCGCGCGAGCCTTCAGCCCTGCTCGACTGGAATCGGATAAAGCAAGGGCACCAGGGCCAGGACCGCGGGTTCGGAACCAGCCTGGTCGGAGGGGGCGGGCGACAGGGCGCCAGCGTCCAGCGCAGCCAGCTTCAACTCGGCCAGAACCGCACAGCGGCCGGCGAATTCGGCTCCCAGCACCACGCGCCCTGCCGGTTGGTCCGGATCGGCGCTGTGAAAGATCTCGGCTGCCGGCGCCAGCCTCGCGCCGCCCGTCAATACCTGCGCGCGCCGTTTGAGTGTGCCGCGATACTGGCTGCGGGCCACCACTTCCTGCCCGGGATAACAACCCTTCTGGAAATCGACTCCGCCGACCAGGTCCAGGTTGACCATCTGCGGCACGAACAGCTCGGCGGTGGCGGCCACGATGCGCGGCACGCCGCTGTGCACCTCGAGCCAGGCCCACGACCCGGGCGCGGCGGTCGGCGCGTCAGGGGGCGTGTCACCGGCCACCAGGCGGCGCTCGATGCGGGTGCCGTCGACCAGCGCATCGGGCAGGCGCAGCACGGTCTGGCCTTCGACGCTGCAATGGCTCCAGACTTCGCCGGCCGTCTGCGGCGCTGCACCGGCCAGGCCCCACAGCGGCACTTCGGCGCTGGCGTCCGACAGCTTGCACTTGGCCCGCAGCACGAACATCGACAACCGCTTCAAGGTCGCAGCGAGCAAGTCGGCACTGCAAGCCAGCAGCACGTCGTCGTCGCCATCGCGCCAGATCACGAAGCTGGCCTGCAACCGGCCCTTGGCGCTGCAGAAACCAGCAAGGCGGGCCTGCTCGAGCGCCAGATGTTCGACATCCTGCGTCAGTTGCCCATGCAGGAAGCGACGGGCGTCCGCCCCTGCGGCGCGGATCACGCCCCAGTCGGCAAGACGGGTCAGCCCCGCAAAGCCGGCCGGGACGGTGCCGTCGGTTGCAGCCGAAGCAGCGGGAATAGAGGGAGGAGGGGTCTCGGACGGGTTCATCGGCTCATTATCATCAGCCGCCATGGCGCATCGGTCACCCCTGCGCAGGCTGCTGTCGGGCCTGCTGGTCCTGCTGCTGGTGTCGGGCGTGATGGCCGCAGGCGCCGCAGCGGTGGCGGCGTGGTGGCTCGATCGTCCGCTGCCGCTGTCCGACGGCAACACGAGCACCGAGCTGTCGATCGAACCCGGCACCACGCCGTTGGCGGTGGCGCAGGCTTGGGTCGATGCCGGGGTTCAGGTGCACCCCCGGTTGTTGTACGAATGGTTTCGCTGGTCAGGGCAGGCACGGCGCATTCGTGCCGGCAGCTATGAGATCGACGCCGGCACGTCGCCGCGGCGCCTGCTGGCCAAGATGGTGCAGGGCGACGAAACGCTGGAGCGGGTGCAGTTCATCGAAGGCTGGACGGTGCGGCAGATGCGCGCTGCACTGGCTGCAGCGCCGCACCTGAAGCACACCACCGCAACGCTCGACGAGGCGAAGCTGATGGCGGCGTTGGGCGAAGCCGGCACCGCGGCCGAAGGGCGCTTCTTCCCCGACACCTATGTCTACAGCCGCGGGGTCAGCGATGTGACGGTGCTGCGCCGGGCGCGCCGCATCATGATCGAACGCCTGGCGGCCGCCTGGGACCAGCGCAGCGCCGACACGCCGCTACAAACGGCAGACGAGGCGCTGATCCTGGCATCGATCGTCGAGAAGGAAACCGGTCAGTCCGCCGACCGCGCGCTGGTGGCCGGGGTGTTCATCAACCGCCTGCGCATCGGCATGCCGCTGCAGACCGACCCGACCGTGATCTACGGCTTGGGCGAGCGCTTCGACGGCGACCTGCGCAAACGCGACCTGCTGGCCGACACGCCCTACAACACCTACACCCGCAGCGGCCTGCCTCCGACGCCGATCGCGTTGCCAGGGCTGGCTTCGCTGCAGGCAGTCGTCAGGCCCGAGCCGACCAAGGCGCTTTACTTCGTGGCCCGCGGGGACGGCGGCAGCGTGTTCAGCGAGTCGCTGGCAGACCACAACCGCGCGGTCAACCGCTATCAACGAGGCTTGAAATGAAGCCTGGCTCCTTCATCACCCTCGAAGGCATCGACGGGGCAGGCAAGAGCACGCATCTGGCAGCGATCCGGGACTGGCTGCTGGCGCATGGGCATGACGTGGTGCAGACCCGCGAACCCGGCGGCAGCACGCTGGCCGAAGCGTTGCGCGAATTGGTGCTGCACCATGAGATGGATGCGCTCAGCGAAGCGCTGCTGGTGTTCGCGGCGCGACGTGACCATCTGCAGCGCACCGTCGAGCCGGCACTGGCCCGCGGCGCCACCGTGCTGTGCGACCGCTACACCGACGCGTCGTTTGCCTACCAAGGCGGCGGTCGCGGGCTCGACCTGGCCGT
>JBDSMV010000165.1:0-4335 GCA_039915715.1 Rubrivivax sp.
TCGATGTCGCCGCGCGTGACCGGCTGGCGGTAGGCAACGATCGCCAGCGTCTCCATTGCGGCCCGCGAATAGCGCGGCGGCTTTTCCGGGTGCATGCGGTCCAGGTAGACACGCATGTCGGGCCGACTTTGAAAGCGCCAACCGCTGGACAAAGCGACCAGTTCGACCCCGCGGTCGCGCCAGTCCGCCGCCAGGTCGTCCAGCAGGTCGCGCAGCGTGTCGGCGCCGACTTCACCGTCGAACAGGGCCCGCATGTCGGACAGCGCAAGCGGTGTCGCGGCGCAGATCAGCGCCGTCTCGAGCACACGTTTGGCCTCGGTGGTGTTCATGGCCTGAACCTGAAGCTGTGGCCCCGCACGGGCGGTGGCCTGGGTCTGGGTCTGGGTCCGGTCCGCATGCGGCCAGAGGCCAGCGCAGCGGATTCGGCAAGGTCCGGCTGAGCCGGGACTAAGCATCACATCGGGGCAGGCGCGTGAGCCCCCAGGGGCATTCACCGAGCTGCCGATTGTCAATTGACAGTCGCCAACCGCAGGGCTTCAATGGCGTGCCGGGTCGACCCTGCTTCGTTCTCCACCGCTACCGCCATGCAACGCCCAAGAGCGGTCAGCGGGTGGTGGAGCCGGGACCGGCCCGGTGGGTCGAGCCGACGGCGGCTCTGCGATCGGCTCGAATTGTAGCGGCGGTCCGGTGCGACGCCACAACCAAACATTTGACCGACCCGGCGGCGTCGTCAGGCGTCCACACCCAGTTGTCGCCAGGCTTCCTGCAGATCGGCCGGCAGCGCGGCCGAAAACGACAGCGGACGGCGGGTCAACGGATGCGCCAACTGCAGCTCGGCGGCATGAAGCGCCTGCCGTGTCAGACCGAGGGCGGGCTGGCCGCCGTAGACCGTGTCGGCCACCAGCGGATGACCCAGCGACGCCAGGTGAACGCGGATCTGGTGCGTGCGGCCGCTGTGCAGGGTGCAGCTGAGCGCACTGATGCCGTCGATGGATCCGATGCAATGCACATCGGTGCGGGAAGGCTTGCCACCGGCCACCACCGCCATGCGAACCCGCACGCGCGGGTCGCGGCCGATCGGGGTATCGATGCTGAAATCGCGCCGCAGCGGCTGGCCGTGCACCAGCGCCAGATACCGGCGGTGCACCTGGCGCAGGCCGATGTCGCGCACCAGCGCCGTGACACCGGCCAGCGAACGCCCGACCATCATCAGCCCCGAAGTGTCCTTGTCGAGCCGGTGCACGATGCCGGCGCGCGGCAGCTTGGCTGCGTCGGCGTGGCGCGCCAGCAGGCCGTTCAACAGCGTGCCGGACCAGTTGCCCGGCGCCGGGTGCACCACCAGACCGGCGGGTTTGTCCAGCACCAGCAGATGCTCGTCTTCGTAAAGCACCGCAAGGGCCATCGGTTGCGGCTTGAAGGCCAGGCTTTCTTCGGTGGGGACGAGCGCGAGTTGGACCCGCTGCCCCGCCTTGACGCGCTGCGAGGACGTGCACGCCACGCGCCCTTCGAGCTGCACATGGCCGGCCTGCAACAGGTGCTGCAGGTGGCTGCGCGAAAACTCTGGCGCCAGCGTCACCAGCACTTTGTCGAGCCGCTGGCCATGGTGGTCGATGGACACGCGGCTGCATCGCAGCTCCGGCAGCGCATCGGGTGCGGGCTCGGGCATGTCGGCATCGGCATCGGCATCGGCATCGGCATCGCCGTCGGAGGTCGGTGTGGTTTCTATAATCTAACGGTTCTACCCCACTTGGCACTCTTTGACGGTGCAAACGACGACGATGCACAAGCGATCAGCGCGCCGCCCCCCGCACCTGGCCGCGGGAATCCTGCTGGTATTGAGCCTGCAACTGGTGGGCTGCGCATCGGACCCGAAGAACGAAAGCGCGTCCAGCAGCGCTGAAAGGTTGTATCGAGAAGCTCGCGACGACATGGACGCGGGCAGCAACGAAAAAGCCATCAAGACGCTGGAACGGGTCGAAGGCCTGGCCGCAGGGTCGCTGCTGGCACAGCAAGCCCAACTGGAAGCGGCGTACCTGAACTGGCGCATCGGCGAGCGGGCCCAGGCGTTGACCACGGTCGAGCGGTTCATCAAGCTCAACCCGTCGAGCCCGGCGCTGGACTATGCGCTGTACCTGCGCGGCGTCATCAATTTCACCGACAACCTGGGCATCTTCGGCAACACCTTCGGGCAGCAACTGTCCGAACGCGACCAGCGCGCCGCGCGCGATTCGTACCAGGCCTTCAAGCAACTCGTCGACCAGTTCCCGAACTCGCGCTACACGGCCGATGCTCGCCAGCGCATGGCCTTCATCGTCAATTCGCTGGCCGCTTACGAAGTGCACGTGGCGCGCTATTACCTGCGCCGGGGCGCCTACCTGGCCGCTGCCAACCGTGCACAAGCCGCCATCAACGAGTTCCAGTATTCGCCTTCGGTCGAAGAAGCCTTGTCGATCCTGGTGCAGAGCTACGACAAGCTCGACCTGCCGAAGCTGCGAGACGATGCCGCGCGCGTGCTGGCCAGCAGCTTCCCCGACAGCAAGTACCTCGGGGGCCGCGGCATGGCGTTTGCCGACGGCAAACCCTGGTGGAAGTTCTGGTGATGGCCGAGCGCGGCGGCCGCTGACCACGTCCGCGCCGGCCCGAGGCCCGGCCCTCAATGCGTCAGCGCCAACTCCTGCAGCCACGCGATGGCGTCGGTCTCTTCGTCCAGCAGCAGCATCGGCGGCAGCGCCGCAATCAAGCGGCGGCCATAGGCCATCTGTCGCAGCCGCGGGTCGCACACCACCAGCAGACCGCGATCGGTTTCGGTGCGGATCAGGCGCCCGGCGCCCTGCTTCAACGCGACTGCGGCTTCGGCCACGAAGTAGTCGTCGAACGGGTTGCGGCCCTGTGACCGCAACTGCCGCACCCGGGCTTCGACCAGCGGGTCGTTCGGGGGCGGGAACGGCAGCTTGTCGATCAGCACGCACTGCAGCGCGTCGCCGGGCATGTCGATGCCTTCCCAGAAACTCTGCGAGCCCACGAGCACCGCGCCGCGCCCATCGCCATAGCGTTGCAGCAGCGCACGGCGAGGCTCGGTGCCTTGCACCAACACGCGAAGTTCGTGCCCGTCTGCGAGGGCCTGCGCCCGAATCGCATCGGCAATCAATGGCAGCGCCCGCAGCGTCGTGGTGAGCACGAAGGTGCGGCCACGCAGCGCCGACGCACAGCGCGCGGCCAGTGCACCGACCGCTGCCGGGTGTCCGGCGGCATTGGGCAATGGCAGCCTCGGCGGTACCCAGACGCGGGCATTGGCGGGGTAGTCGAAGGGGCTGCCGACGCGCAGCCGGCTTGCGTCTTCGAGCCCGGTCGTGCTGGTGAACCAGCTCAGCGCTTCGTCGTCACCGAGCGTGGCCGAGGTGAAGATCCACGCCCGCGGTGCCTGGTCGCGCTGGCTGCGCAGCATCTCGCGGATGTCCAGCGGCGACTCCACCAGCCGCGCCTGCTGCGTGCCCAGGTCGATCCAGCGCACGTGGTCGGGGGCGGACTCGAGCGCGAAGCGGTCAGCCATCGTGGCCAGCATCCGGGCGCGCTGTTCCAGCTTGGGCAAGTCGGGCGACGTTTCTGCCACTGCTGCCAGCGCCTCGACAGCGGCCAGCGCCGCTTCCGACAATGCCGCCAGCGGTGCGGCAAGAAGCTCCGCTCGCGCTTCCCAGCGCAGTTTGCTGACGGTGCGCGGCTCGCGGCCGTCGGCGGCCGCGACAGCGCCTCCCGTGCAGGCCAGCCGCAACTCCTGCCCAGCAACCTCCATCGCGGCCTGGATGTCGTGCCACGGCTGCAGGCCGCGCGCATGCTGAAGCCCGGCCGCCTTGATGTCGCGGCTCAGGTCCAGCACCTGCCCAGTGGCCAGCAGGGTGCCGAGGAACTGCACGCCCGCCTCGACCAGCTGGTGGGCTTCGTCGAAAACGGCAGCATCCACCGTCGGCAGCAACTCGGCCACGCCGCTGTCGCGCAGGGTCAGGTCGGCGAAGAACAGATGGTGGTTGACCACCACCAGGTCGGCCGCCATGGCTTCGCGACGGGCATGCATCACATGGCAGGCGCGGTACTCACTGCATTCGCTGCCCAGACAGTTGTCGCGCGTGGAAGTGACCAGCGGGATCACCGGCGAGCGGTCGTCCAGGCCCTCGATTTCGGCCAGATCACCGCTGCGGGTGCCGGTGGCCCAGATGCTGACGCGCTGCAACGCGCGCGCCATGAAGCGGTCCGAGGTTTGCGAGCCCGGCAACGCACCCGCTTGCGCCTGCTGCAGCCGCCAGCGGCAGAGGTAACTGGCACGGCCCTTCAAGAGCGCCA
>JBDSMV010000205.1:0-3631 GCA_039915715.1 Rubrivivax sp.
AAGCCCAGGTCCAGCACCAGCGCGTCGTAGCCCGTGGCCTTCAGGCTGCGCCGCACCATGCGGCCGTCGTCGACCCAGTCGACCTGAAAGCCGCTTTGCTGAAGCGCGCGCACCAGCCAGCCGGCCAGTTCGCGTTCGTCTTCGGCCAGCAGGATGCGCATGCGGTTTCAACGGCGGCGCAGCGGTGGTGGCGACAACTGTTGCGAGTCAGCCCGAGCGCGCCTTGCTGGCTGCAGCTTTCTTGGCTTTCTTGGCCTCTGCGTCTTTCACGCCGAAGTGGTGGGCATGGCGACTGAGCGCAAAGCTCGCGAAGAACTTGCACCAGATCGTGGTGCCGGCGATCGCCGTCCAGGTTTCGTAGCGCAGCCCCGCCAACAGCACCCAGACGATCACACCGACCACCACCGTGCCGGCGATGCCGTTGATCAGCATCTCCCACGGTGCCCAGCGCGCGGCGTCGGGCGGCGGTTCGCCGCGCTTGATCGCCACTTCCGAGAAATCGCGCTTGACAAGGATGCGCCAGGCCCTGCGCAGCCAGAAGAAGGCCATCGGAAACAGCGCCAAGAACAGGATCCAGGTCAGCACCACTTCGACATTGAAAACCATGCGCTCGAGTCCTCACGAATGCGGCATGAGCCGCGGCGGGCGTACGCGACAACCGTCGAAAATAAAAAAGGCCCCGACGGCGGTGCCGGCGGGGCTCATGTGCAACCGGTGCCCGAAGTATCGGGCCCGGTCGCGCAGCAGGGAATCGGATGCGACCCGGTCAGTGCGCTCCGTCGACGGCCCGCGACCCGCGCGGGATGCGCACCGATTCGACCATCTGCTGGATGTGCAGCGGCGGCTCTTTGGTCACCTTGTCGACCAGGAACGCAACCAGGAAGTTGACGCCTGCGCCGACCGCACCGAAGGCTTCAGGCGTGATGCCGAAGAAGCTGTTCGGCCCGCCGATCAGGTTCAGGTACTCGGTGCCCTTCACGAAGAAGATGCCCTTGTGCGCGAACACATAGAACAGCGTGATGAACAAGCCCGACAGCATGCCGGCGATGGCGCCTTCCTTGTTCATCTTCTTGCTGAAGATGCCCATCATGATGGCCGGGAACAGCGAGCTGGCCGCAATGCCGAAGGCCAACGCCACGGTGCCGGCCGCGAACCCGGGAGGGTTCAGACCCAGCCAGCCCGAGATCACGATCGCTACCGCCATCGAAACCTTGCCGGCGAGCAATTCACCCTTCTCGCTGATGTTGGGGTTGAAGACGTTCTTAATCAAGTCATGCGAGACCGCCGATGAGATCGCCATCAACAACCCGGCCGCTGTCGACAACGCAGCCGCCAGACCACCCGCCGCCACCAGCGCGATCACCCAGTCGGGCAGCAACGCGATCTCGGGGTTGGCCAGCACGATGATGTCGGCATTGACATCCAGCTCGTTGCCCTTCCAGCCGGCTTCGGCTGCCTTGGCCAGCACGCCCGCATCCTTGGTCTTGTCGTTGTAGTACTGGATGCGACCGTCAGCGTTCTTGTCGGTGAACTTCAAGAGGCCGGTCTTCTCCCAGCGCTTCATCCAGTCCGGGCGGGTGGCGTACTCGATGTTGGCATCGGCCGCATACGGGCTCGTGTTCTGCATCACCACGCCCGGCGTGATGGTGCGGATCAGGTTGGTCTTGGCCATCGCTGCCACCGCGGGTGCGGTGGTGTAGAGGATGGCGATGAACACCAGCGCCCAGCCGGCCGACGAACGCGCATCTTTCACCGAAGGCACGGTGAAGAATCTCATGATGACGTGCGGCAGACCCGCGGTGCCGATCATCAGCGACAGCGTGTACATGAACATGTTCAGCATGCTGCCGGGCAGCGCGGTCGTGTACTTGCCGAAACCGAGGTCGGTGACCACCGAATCGAGTTTGGACAGCAGCGATTCCGTGTGGCCGCTCAGGTTCGAGCCCAGACCCAGTTGCGGGATCGGGTTGCCCGTCAACTGCAGCGAGATGAAGACCGCCGGGATCGTGTAGGCCAGGATCAGCACGATGTACTGCGCCACCTGGGTGTAGGTGATGCCCTTCATGCCGCCGAACACCGCATACAGGAACACGATGCCCATCCCGACATAGATGCCGACTTCGGCACTCACGCCCAGAAAGCGGCTGAATGCCACGCCCACGCCGGTCATCTGGCCAATGATGTAGGTGATCGATGCGGTCAACAGACACAGCACGGCCACCGTGCTGGCGCTCTTGGAATAGAAACGGTCGCCGATGAATTGCGGCACCGTGAACTTGCCGAACTTGCGCAGGTACGGCGCCAGCAGCATCGCCAGCAGCACATAGCCGCCAGTCCAGCCCATCAGGAACAGGCCGCCGCCGTAGCCCATGTTGCTGATCAGGCCGGCCATCGAGATGAACGACGCGGCGCTCATCCAGTCGGCTGCGGTGGCCATGCCGTTGACAACCGGGCCGACATTGCCGCCGGCGACATAGAACTCGCTGGTGGAGCCGGCACGGGCCCAGATGGCGATGCCGATGTACAGCGCGAAGCTGATGCCGACAACGATGTAGATCGTGGTTTGGAGATCCATTTGCCGCTTCCTTATTTTTCGTCGACGTCGAAGCGGCGGTCGATCTCGCCCATCTTCTTGCCGTACCAGAAGATCAGCACGATGAAGACATAGATCGAGCCCTGCTGCGCGAACCAGAAGCCGAGCGGGTAACCGCCGAGGTGGATCGCGTTGAGCCAGGGGGCGAAGAGGATGCCGGCACCGAAGGACACCAGGAACCAGATCACCAGAATCTTGGCGAGCAGTCCGAGAGTGGCCTTCCAGTAGCCGTGATGGTCGTGTTCCATGTCGGGGGGTCTCCTCGCTGGCGGTGAATGGCGATGAATGGCGCTAAATGAGCCCTGCCGACGGCCGGCAGGCGCTGCGACTTTGCGCACGCCGGATCATCGGGGCGTTTGCCCAACCCAGGCTGACGAAGAACTGACGGCAGGCTGACAAACCCGGCAACAACCCGAAGCTTCGATTTCACGAAGCGGGATGGCAGGGGTGGGTTGGGAAAACACTGAGAACCGATCCGGCCTGCGCGTGCCCCACGGCGTGGGGCGCCCCGGCGCTCAATCGGTCACTGGCGGTGCGGCGGCGCCGGGCCCGGTGGGCAACGAACGCCGTCGCTGACCGATCTGCCGCAGCACCACGCGCTTGTCCTCATCGTCCAGCACCGACCACAGCGCGATCTCATCGAGGTTGCGCAGGCAGCCTTCGCAGAGGCCGCGCGCGTCATCCATGCGGCAGATGCCGATGCAGGGCGAGGCGATCGCGTCGGCGCCTGCGGTCATGCGGCGGGTGTCGCGACTGCCGCGGCGGCACTGCGCCGCTGGGTCAACAACGCCTTGCCGACGCGCGACACCGGGTCGCGGCCCAGCACGTCGCTGATGCTGGCGCCGGCGTCGACCAACCGGTCGAGATCGATGCCGGTGTCGATGCCCATGCCGGCCAGCAGGTAGGCCACGTCCTCGGTCGCGACGTTGCCGGTCGCGCCCTTGGCGTAGGGGCAACCGCCGAGGCCGGCGATGCTCGCGTCGTAGGTGTGGATGCCGATCTGCAGGCAGGCCAGGATGTTGGCCAGCGCCTGGCCGT